>DASZOE010000584.1:0-1967 GCA_035550945.1 Acidimicrobiales bacterium | reverse complement strand
ACCCCCGCCTCGCCAATCGCTTCGTCGACACGTGCGCGCTGGCTCGCCGGCGCCGGCGCGACGCGGTCCCGGACTGCCGGCTGTCCACGCTCGCCCGCCGCTTCCGCCTGGCCCATCCGCCCACGCACCGGGCCCTCGACGACGCCCTGGCCACCGTCGACCTCCTCCACGCGCTCCTCGAGCGGGCCGGGAGCCTCGGCGTCCTCGGCCTCGACGACCTCCTCGAGCTCCCCACCATCCGGGCCCATCCCCAGGTGGGCAAGCTCCGGCTCACCGCCGGGCTCCCGCGCCGCCCCGGCGTCTACCTCTTCCGGGGCCGGGGCGGGCGCGTCCTCTACGTGGGCAAGGCCACCGACCTGCGGAGCCGGGTGCGCTCCTACTTCTCGGGCGACGAACGGCGGAAGGTCGGGCAGTTGCTGCGGGAGACCGAGTCCATCGACCACATCGTGTGCCCGGGGCCCCTGGAGGCGGCCGTCCTCGAGGTCCGCCTGATCCATCGCCATCTGCCGCCCTTCAACCGCCGCTCCAAGCTCTGGCGGCGGTACGCCTACCTCAAGCTCACGCTCGGCGAGCGCTTCCCGCGCCTGTCGGTGGTGCGGGTCGCCCGGCCCGCCGACGGCTGCCTCTACCTCGGGCCCCTCCCTTCGACGGCGGCGGCCCGGTTGGTGGCCGAGGCCATCGAGTCGGCCGTCCCCATCCGCCGCTGCACGGCGCGCCCGCCGAAGGTGCCGCGGGAGGCGCCGTGCACGCCCGCCCAGCTCGGCGTAGCCGTGTGCCCCTGCGCGGGCACCGTGAGCGAGGATGAGTACGCGGCCCTGGTGCAGCGGGTGGTCGAGGGACTCACCGGCGACCCGTCGGTCCTGCTCGACCCGCTGTGCGAGCGTATGGCCGCGCTGGCCGGCACCGAGCGATTCGAGGAGGCCGCGGCCGTCCGCGACCGGGCCGCGGCGCTGGACCGGACCCTCCACCGCCAGGGCGTCCTCGACCGGCTCCGCCGGGCGGGCCGCCTGGAGCTCGACGTCACCGACGGGCGCTCGGGCGGCCCGGGCCGGCGCCGGCTGGTGCTGGCCCACGGGCGCCTGCTCGACGGCCCGAGCACCCTCGACGGCGCGGCCGGTGACGACGCCGGCCCCGACGCGCCCCTCCCCCGCCACCTCGTCGCCGAGCTTTCCTGCGTCGCCACCTGGCTCGACGCCGAGGCCCACCGGGCGCGGCTCGTGCACTGCGACGGCGAGCTCGCCTCCCCCCTGCCCGCGCCGGCGTCCGCCCTCCTTCGCCGGCGGCGCTCCTGACGCCGTCTGCGGCGGGATCAGGCCTTGCGGCCCACGCTGGCCGCCAGCTTCTTCAGAGCGGTGGTGACCGCGGCCGGGGGCTGGCCCGTACTGACCGTGACTGTCACCAGGTTCGATCCCCTGAGGATGACGGCCCGGTCGCCGGCCACGAAGGCCTTCTCACCCACGCCCGGGAGGTTCTCCACCCGTTCCTCGGACGAGGCCTTGAGGTCGTAGATCTGGCTGGCCTGCGACGTCTCGCTGGCCTCGATGAGCACGTACGCGCTGGCCCTGGAGGCCAGCTCGAACCGGCAGACGACGCCCTGGGCGCCGGCGCCGGGCTTCACCGGCGCGCCGATGGCCTCCTCCACCTCGCTCTGGGTGGCCAGGCTGCATGCCTTGTTGGGATCGCCGGTGAAGGCCGTCGTGGCGATCTTGGGGAAGCTCGTCGAGGAGCTCTCGTCGCCGTCCCCTCCGCCACAGCCCGCGAGCGCGAGGCCGATGACCACAGCCAGGCCGAGGAGGCGCCACCGCCGGGTCGTCGAGCCCAGTACGTCCACTTTCCCGTCGCCCTTTCGTTGCACGAACCGTCGCTTTCAGCCGCCGTCCGCCTCCGCCTGCTCCTGGGACACCCGCACGAGCCCCTCGAGCACCGCCGCCGCCCGCCCCTCGTCGACGGCCGCCGCGGCCCGCACC
>DASZOE010000583.1:0-1845 GCA_035550945.1 Acidimicrobiales bacterium | reverse complement strand
ACCCCGACCCCGCCGGCCCCTCGATTGCCACCTCCACGGCGGCCCCGTCGACGACCGCACCGGCGGCGAGGCTCTACGGCGCCGCCTTCGACGGCCTGTGCACGGCGCGCCGCAGCGCCGGGACCGACGTGAACGCGGCCCGGAGCACCTTCTACGATCGGTCCCACGACCCCCTGCACTCGCTCGCCCAGGACCTCCAGCCCGTCGACCGCGCTCTCGCCGCCCGCCTCCTCGAGGCCAAGGAGGCGGTGGAGTCCGGCCTCCGCGCCCACCGCCCCGCGCCTTCCCTCGGGCCCGACCTCGACGCCCTCCTCGAGGTGACCGGGCAGGCCCTGGCCCGGCTCTCCCTCCCCGTCCCGAGGTGCCCGTGAGGACCCGAGCGGCGCCCCCGGGTGGCCCGTACGCCGTGGTCCTGCTCGTCACCGCCGCCCTGCTGGCCGCGGCCTGCTCCTCCTCCGACGACGACGCCGCTCCCGCCCCCGACCCTTCGGCCACGCAGCAGGACCTGGTCGTGCAGGTCGCCAGCTACGACCTCGCCGTCGGACCGCCCACCCGTGTCATCGCCGGCGTCCTCACCGACGACCAGCGCCTCCTCGGTTACGGCTCCGTCACCATGCACTTCTCCTACCTGGGCACCGGTCAGCCCGGCTCCCGCGCCCAGCCCTCGGGCCCGCCCGTGGAGGCCTCGTTCCTCCCCGTGGCCGGCGCCCCCGTGCCGTCGCCGCCGCCGAGCGAGCCCCGCCTGGTCGGGGGCACCGAGCGGGGCGTGTACTCGGCCCGGAGGGCGTTCGACCGGGCCGGGTTCTGGCAGATGGAGGTGACGGCCCAGGTCGAGGGCAAGGAGCGAAGGGGGAGGGGCGCCTTCCAGGTCCTGGAGGAGCACGCCGTCCCGGCCCCCGGCGACGCCGCCCTCCCCACCGAGAACCTCACCATCGCCTCGGCCGATGCACCCAAGGCCGCGGTCGACTCGCGAGCCGGCGCCGACGGTGAGGTGCCCGATCCCGACCTGCACCGCACGACGATCGCCCAGGCCCTGGACGCCGGGCGGCCGGCGGTGGTCGTCTTCGCGACTCCCGTCTACTGCGTGAGCCGCTTCTGCGGGCCCATCACCGACATGGTGGAGGAGCTGGGCCGGACCTACGCCGACCGGGCCAGCTTCATCCACGTCGAGATCTGGCGGGACTTCCAGGCCAACGACCTCAACCCGGCGGCGACCGAGTGGGTGCTGCGCGACGGCGACCTGCAGGAGCCGTGGGTCTTCGTGATCGGCGCCGACGGCCGCATCACCGCCCGCTTCGACAACGTCGTCAGCCGCGAGGAGCTCGAGCCCCTGCTCCTCGACCTCCCGGTGATCGGCCCGGCTCGGAGTTAGACGCTGCCGACCGGTGCCGGCGGCGCCGAGCTCCGTCGCTGCGAGGGAGGGCGGTCGGAGTCGTCGGGTGGCTCGGGGACGCCGCCGGCGAGGCGGGCCTCGGCCCAGCGCCGGAGGAGGTCGTCGGTGGGCAGGGCGCCGGCCACGGCCCAGAGGTCCGTCCGCCCTCCGTCCTCGTCGCCCGTGGCCAGGCGGGCGAGGCCCCGGCAATAGCGGACCCTCGGCTCGGCGGCGGTGCGCCCGTCGAGATGGGCGAAGGCGGCGAGGGCGAGGGCGGGCCGTTCCATCTGGGTCAGGGCCAGGCCCTGGTTGGCCCACAGGCGCTGCTCGAGGTCGGGCGCGGCTCCGTCGCCCGGGCCGGCGGGCCTCAGAGCGTCGAGCCCGGCCCTGGTGGCCAGCAGGGCGGAGTTCCATCGGCCCCGTTGCAGGGCCAGCCGGGCCCGGGCCAGGTGCAGGCGGGCGCCGTCGGGGCC
>DASZOE010000582.1:0-5378 GCA_035550945.1 Acidimicrobiales bacterium | reverse complement strand
CAGGATCACCGCGGCCAGGCCCAGGCACGCGACGCCGATCCAGAACCGGGTCGGGCGCCCGGTGGTTGGCGGAGGCGGCGGCCGGGGACCGGGCTCGGACAGCACCTGGGTGTCAGCCGGACCGGCCACCGGAACCGTCGCCGCCACCCCCCCGGCACCCGGGCCCGCCGGGTCGGTCGCCGGGGGCTCGCCCCGGAGGGCGGCCGCCATCTCCGGGGCCGACGCGAACCGCGCCGAGGGATCGGGGTCGATGGCCCGCTCGACGGCGGCGACGAGGGCCGGGTCCAGGTCGGGGCGGGCCTCGGCGAGAGGCCGGTGCGCCCCCGCGGCCGCGGCGCGGGCGATGCCGAGGGGGGTGTCGGCCACGAAGGGACGGACACCGGCCAGGAGCTCGTAGAGGACTACGCCGAGGGACCATATGTCGGCCTGGGGGCTGGCCGGCGCCCCGTCGAGGCGTTCGGGCGCCAGGTAGGCGGGCGTGCCGAGGAGCTGGCCGGTGAGGGTGAGGTCGCCCGCGGGCGTGTCCTGGACGCTCTTGGCGATCCCGAAGTCGGCCACCTTCGCCCGCCCGTCGGCGGCGCCGAGGATGTTGGCGGGCTTGCCGTCGCGGTGCACGCGCCCGGCGGCGTGGGCCGCCCCCAGGGCCCCCAGGACCTCGGTGGCGAGCGTGCGGACGGCGTCGACGTCCGCGCCGCCGGCGTCCGGGGGCCGGGCACCCATGCGGTCGGCCAGGGTCTCGCCCGGCAACCGCTCCATCACGATGTAGGCAGCGCCGTCGTGCTCGCCGGTGTCGAACACCGCCACCGCGTTCGGGTGGGAGAGCGACGCCGCGGCGCGGGCCTCGGCCTCGAAGCGGGTGCGGATGTCGGCGCGGGCCGCCATCTCCGGGAGCAGGAACTTGATGGCCACCGGCCGTCCCAGGCGGCGGTCGGTACCGGCGCGCACCTCGGCCATCCCGCCCCGCCCCAGGAGCTCGCCGACCTCGTAGCGGTCGGCGATGACGTCACCTGCGACAGGCGACGGCCCTCGTAACGTCACTCGTCGAGCAGCTCGAGGATGCGCTCGGGGGGGCGGGCGACCACGGCCCGGTCACCCTTCACGGCGATGGGCCGCTGGATGAGGATCGGGTGCTCGGTCATGGCGTCGAGGAGCTCGTCCCGCCCCGCCGAGGCCAGCCCGAGCTCGGCGTACACCGGCTCCTTCTCCCGGACGATGGCCCGGGGGTCGTCGGTGCCGAGCATGGCCAGGACCCGCTCGAGCTCCTCGCGCGAAGGGGCGGACTCCAGGTAGCGCACGTACTCGGCGTCGACCCCCCGGTCCTTCAGCATGCCCTCCACCGTGCGGCAGTTGCTGCACGCCGGGTTGAAGTAGACAGAGACGTCCATCGGCGCGCGATTCTAGGGGCCATGGCCGACCGGACGGCCCTCGTCACCGGCAGCACCGGCTATCTCGGCTCGCGCCTCGTCCCCGCCCTGGTGCAGGCGGGATGGGCGGTGCGGGCCAGCGGCCGCCGCGACCGTCCCGACACGCTGCCCGACGAGGTCGGCTACCGGCCCGCCGAGCTGGCCGGCGACGACGACCTCGGCCCCCTGATCGACGGCGTCACCCACGTCTTCCACCTGGCCGGGGCCTCCAGCTCCCGCTCCGACGAGGAGGAGATGCAGCGCACGAACGTGGTTGGCACCAGGAACCTGGTGGCGGCCGCGAGGAGGGCGGGCGCCGAGCGGTTCGTGCACATGAGCACCACGGCCGTCTACGGCGAGGAGGAGCAGCTCCCGCTGCCCGTGGTCGAGGACGTCGAGCCCCACCCCAGCCGGGCCTACGGCAAGGCCAAGCTGGGCGCCGAGTCCGAGGTGTGGGCGGCCCGGGACGAGCTGCCCGTCGTCGTCCTGCGCCCGGTCTCGGTGTACGGCCCCGGCGCGGTGAAGCTCGTGGCGAGCGCCGTCCTCGACGTCGCCATCGAGCGCTACGCCGGGCTCGACGCGATCGCCGTCCACCGCGAGCCCATCGAGCAGCGCCTGCTCCACGTCGACGACCTGGTCGCCGCCACCATCCATCTGGCCGGGCACGACGGTGCCGTGGGGCGGGCGTTCAACGTGGTCTCGGGCCAGTACCCGTCGAGCCTGGAGGTCGCCGAGGCCTTGGCCGACGAGTTCGACATGAAGGTGCAGCCCGTCGACGATCCCGAGTGCGGCCTGTCCTACGAGGAAAGGGGCGAGGTCCGCGAGCGGATGCTGGCGGAGGGCATGACCGACGACATCTACTTCACCGAGCAGCGCTTCCGGTTCATGCGCAAGGGGAACCGGAACAACCGCCTGTCGATCGACGCCCTCCTCGGCACCGGCTTCGAGCTGCGCCAGCCCGACACACGGGACGGCATCGCCGACGCCGTCGCCTGGTACCGCGAGCACCGCTGGATCGTCTAGGAACGGGGTAGGAGACGGCCGTGAGCCGTCGCCGGTTGCCCGTCCTCGTCGCCGTCCTCGCCGTCGTCGCCGCCGCCGCGTGCAGCTCCGGCCAGACCACGTCCGGCGCCCCCGCGAGCTCGCCACCGACCGCCCCTCCGAGCACGGCACCGCCGACGACGGTGGTCGCCGTCCCGCCCCAGGGCCTCGGGAAGGGCGACTCGGGTGAGGCGGTGGGCGCCGTCGAGACCCGCCTCGCCGAGCTCCGGTTCGAGGTCGGGCCCGTCGACGGCGTCTTCGACGACGACACCGTGCACGGCGTGCAGGCCTTCCAGAAGCTGGCCGGCCTTCCGCGTGACGGGCGGGTCACCCAGGCCGTCGCCGACAGCCTGGCCACGACGGCGGCGGCGTCGCCCCTCGTCGCCGGGGGCGGGGAGACCAGGGTCGAGATCGACCTCCCCCGCCAGCTCCTGTTCCTCTACGAGAGCGACGCGCTGTTCAAGGTCCTCCCCGTGTCGACGGGTACCAACGAGGAGTTCTGCGACGAGGGCCGCTGCCGGATGGCCGTGACACCGCCGGGCGCTTTCCGCGTCGACTACTTCAAGCCCGGGTGGGACGAGAGCGACCTGGGGCGGCTCTACAACCCGGTGTACTTCAACCCCAAGGACGGCATCGCCATCCACGGCTTCCCCGAGGTCCCCACCGACCCCGCGTCCCACGGCTGCGTGCGCATCCCCATGTCGGCCGCCGAATGGTTCCACACCAGGGTGCCCAAGGGGACGCCGGTGTACGTGCTCGACGGCACCACGCCGGTGGGGCCGCTGGCTCCCGGCGACCCGGGCGCGGCCGGCCCCTCCGAGGGGTGACGGCGCCGGGCACCGACGACTACGCGACGCTGGCGGCCGACTACCACTGGCTGGAGCGCGATGAGGCCCACGCCCTCGCCGTCGTCGGCCGCCACGGCGGCGGGGAGCGGATCCTCGACTGCGCCTGCGGCACGGGCACGGACGTGGTCGCCCTGGCCCGGGCCGGCCACCGGGTGTGGGCGTCAGACGGCAGCGGGGCCATGGTCGAGGCCGCCCGCCGCCGCATCGCCGGCGCTGGCGTCCGGGTGACCGCCGAGGAGTGCCGCTGGGCCGAGCTGCCCGGCCGCTTCCGGGAGCCCTTCGACCTCGTGCTGTGCCTGGGGAACTCGATCTCCCACCTCCGTCCCGACCAGAGGGCCCCCGCCTTCCGGGGCATGGCCGGGGTCCTCGCCGGCGGCGGGCGGCTGGTGCTGAACGCCCGCAACTGGGAGAAGCTCCGGCGGGACCGGCCGAGACTGACCTTTCCCGAGGAGGTCGTCGAACGGGAGGGCCGGCGCTGCGTGCCCCTCTACATCTGGAGCTACGGGGACGGCTGGGACGCCGAGCACGGGGTGGAGATCGCCTTCGTCGTCGAGGCCTCGGGCCGGGTGGACGTGCGCCGCCACCCGCTCACGTTCTGGCCGTTCACCGCCGCCGACCTCCACGCCCGACTGGACGAGGCCGGGCTGCGGGTGGTGGCCGACGACCACGATCCCGAGGCCGACTGGTATGAGGTCGTGGCCGAGCGGAGAGGTGGGCCCTAGCCGCCCATCTCCGGCCGCAGCTCCTCGAAGCGGCCCTGGTCGGGGGGGACGTAGGGCTCGAGAGTGGGGCGGCGGGCCATGGCCGCGAGCAGGGCGGGAATTCGGCCCGCGGCCGGGAGCCCGTGGGAGCTGAGCAGGACCCGGGGCTCGAGCCGGCCGACGGAGGCCACGGCTGCGGCGAAGCGGTCGGCCGCGGCCAGCGTCGTCCATGGGTGGTTGGCCCGGTTGAAGTCGACGAGGCCGGCCACGGCGTCGTCCTCGGGGACGTCCTCCAGGCGGTCGGCCACCTCCGGAAGGTAGGTGCCGAAGGCGTCCACGGTGAACACCGCTCCCGTGCGTTCGTCGTGGAGCCCGACCGTCCCGGGCGAGTCGTAGGCGGGCGGGCGCAGGACCCAAAGCTCGCGCTCGATCCCGGGGACCCGCTCTCCGGGATTGACGACGACCACCCGATCGAGGGGCAGGGTCGTGGCCTCGAGCAGCTTGCCCACCGTGACGTAGTTGGTGACGAGGCGGGCCTGGGGCGCGGCGTCGAGCACGGCGAGAAGGTTGCCGGCGTGGTCGTGGTCCTCGTGGGTGAGGAAGACGCAGGCCAGGTCCTGGGGCTCGACCACCGACCAGAGCCGGGCGAGGAAGTCGTCGGCCTCGGTGGGCAGGCCGGTGTCGACCAGCACCGGGGCCCGGTCGCCGATGACGTAGGCGTTGACGGGGAGGACGCCGTGGCCGGGCGCGGCCTGCGACGAGGGCAGGACGTGGACGTCGCCGACGGCTCGGTAGGGCTCGTTCAGGGCATCACGGGAGGATCTCGACCGGCGTGCCCGTGGGGACCATCTCCACGAGCCGCATGATGTCGTCGTTGGTCATGCGCACGCAGCCGTTGCTCGCCGACCGTCCCACCGAGCCGGGGGCGTTGGTGCCGTGGATCGCGATCTGGCCGATGCCGCCGGCGAAGCGCTGGTGCACGTTCGAGAATCCGGCCACGCTCAGCTGGGCCGGCCCGTAGGGCCCCGAGGGGTCCAGCCCGGTGACGATGCCGTCGACGAAGAAGGACCCCGTGGGCGTGGGGGTCCCGCCCGTGCCCACCGCCACCGACGCCTGGAGCACCACCTGGTTGCCGTTGTAGGCGGTCAGCCGGTGCTGCGAGGACGCCACCTGGATGCGGTACGGCGTGGTGCGGAGCTTCACCTCGGACGCCTTCACCCATGCGGTGGCCTGGTTGGGCCGGCGGGAGATCTGCATCTCGATCCAGTCACCCTGGCGTTGCATCACCAGGCCCACCACGGCCAGGCCCTCCCACGTGGGGTTGTTCATCACGTCGTCGGGCTCGGCCTGGCCCGGCTCGCTGTACAGGCCGAGCCGGGGGACGA
>DASZOE010000581.1:0-1653 GCA_035550945.1 Acidimicrobiales bacterium | reverse complement strand
CCGCCAAGCTGAGCGAGGAGGAGGTGGCTCGTCTCCACGCCGCCATGGTGGGCGTGCTGCGTGATGCCCTGGCCCGCAGCACCGGCCTGCACGCCGCCGGCCTCAAGGGGGAGAAGAAGTCCGGCCTCCGGGTACACGGCCGCACCGGCGAGGCATGCCCCGTGTGCGGCACCACCATCCGCGAGGTGTCGTTCGCAACCAAGTCGCTGCAGTACTGCCCCACCTGCCAGACGGGCGGCAAGCCCCTGGCCGACCGCCGCCTGTCCCGCCTCCTCAAGTAGGCCCCGCCGCGCTGGTCCCCAGCGTTCTCCGGCGTCCACACCACCGTGGCGGTAGTCCAGCCGCCGAAGAACGCCGCCAGAGGACCGCAGCACCCGGCTGGTAAGATCTCGGCCGCTGCGGACGTGGCTCAGTTGGTAGAGCATCACCTTGCCAAGGTGAGGGTCGCGGGTTCGAATCCCGTCGTCCGCTCCAAGAAGTCGCCAACGCACCCGGCCAGAACGAGCGCTTGAATGCACCAGCTCCCACTCTCGGCCTCTCCGCGTGCCGAGAACCCCGACGAGCGGATTCGCCTCGAGCCCATCCTCCCCAAAGCATGACGACGCACTTGCACCAATTGTGCGTCCCGGTCCAACGGGACGGCGGCGGGAGGAACGGGACGGCGGTGGGATCGTGCTGAGCATCGCCAAGCTGTACGCCGGCCAACAGCAGTCCTACGCGGACGCTGTAGCCCAGTGCCTCGACGAGTACTACGCGGGCACCAGTGAGCTACCCGGCCGGTGGATGGTCGGGGCGGCGAGCTGCTCGGCCTCTACGAGGCCGTCGCGGAAGTGTTTCCCGGAACTGCAGTCGTCGGAGAGTGGAGGAGACTCGAGAAGCCGGCGTGGTTCTACGTCGGGCAGACGAACGCCGATTGCCCGACCTGTGGGCTCGCCCTGGAAGGATTCCGACGGCCCTACGTCACATCCGCCAACGTTCAGTACCACTACTGGGCGCTCGCCTGTTTGGAGTGTCGGTCAGTCTTAGCACCGACCGACCTCGACACCAGCCTCCGGAAGGCGGTGTATGACAGTTCGGATCTCCGCCCGCAATCACTTCCTCCGGCGGTCGAGTGACGGTGAGTGGTGCGGTGATACCATGACACCATGCCGAAGAACTTCACCGTGCGGCTGGACGACCAGTTGGCGGCCGATGCCGAGGCACTCGCCCGTGCAGAGGGTCAGAGCCTGAACGAGACCGTCAAGGCCGCCCTTCGCGAGGCGGTCGAGCGCCGCCGGAAGGACCCGAAGTTCAAGGCGCGGCTGCGCCGGATCATCGACGAGGACCGGGAGCTGCTCGAGCGCCTGGCCAGGTGACGGTCGAGTACCTCGACCTAGCGGACTACATCGTGATCAGCGCGGAGGTCACAGGACTCGACGTTGAGACGGTGATGAAGGTCGCCGACCTCGGACTCGCCGACTCCGCCTTGCACGCGCCAGCAGCCGGCTTCGATGACGAAGACTTCTATCCGGAGTTAGTCGACAAGGCGGCGGTCCTGATCGTCCGGCTGGTGGGAAACCATCCGTTGCCTGACGGCAACAAGCGGGCTGGCTGGGTGGCGCTGCGCCTCTTCGTGGAGCTCAACGGCTGGAGATGGAATCCGATGCCCTCGAT
>DASZOE010000580.1:0-2076 GCA_035550945.1 Acidimicrobiales bacterium | reverse complement strand
GTACCGGCCAGGGGGCCGGTACCGGTCGCGCTGGCCGAAGGCCAGGGCAAGGTCACGGGCTCCGCGCCTCTTCGTGGCGGCGCCGGTCGAGCACGCCGTCGACGGCGACCGGTTGCTGCTGCCCGAGCCGCGTGCCGAGGGAGGTCACGGTCCGCGATCCTCGTCGGTCCCGTAGAACGGGGCAAGGCGGCTTGGTGGAGACCCGGGGGTACCATGTGGGTGCTCCCCGGCTTGCACGCCGGAACGCATTGGTGACTTTGATCGACCGATGGGGGAGAGACCAGGCGATGGACGATCGGAGTCGCGTGCCCGGTGAGTCGGCCGATCGCCCGACGCACCGTACCGACACCGACATCGAGGTCTCCCCGCCTGAGGGCCGCTATGCGCTCTCGCGGGGCGATCCCAAGCGCAAGATCGTGCGGGTCGACCGCTACGACCGGCGGGCGGAGGTGATGGCCTACGAGACCCTCACGTCCACCGGCACCGTCCGCATCACGCTCCGGGTCGTCGACGACCACCCCCTGACGTACAACCCCGGGCAGTTCATCGGCATCCGGCTCAACGTTCCCGGGATGGGATGGCGGAAGACGCCGTACTGCCTGCTTTCACCGCCCAACGACGAGAAGACCTTCCAGCTTCTCGTCCGCCTCGTGCCCGACGGGCCGCTGTCCATCTACCTGGCGTCGCTGGAGCCGGGCGACTCGATCGCCTTCCGGGGCCCCACCGGCCGGTCGATGATGCCCAAGCAGGAGTACGACGAGCTCGTGCTCATGGCGACCGGGGTGGGCGTCGGCCCCTTCGTCTTCTTCCTGAAGCGCCTGGCGGCGGAGGGCAGCGAGGTTCCCGTCCGGCTGTTCTGGGGGCTTCGCCTGGCCGAGGACATATGCCTCCTCGACGAGCTCGACGAGCTGGCCCGGGCCAACCCGTGGTTCACCTACCACGTCACCCTGAGCTCCCCTCCGCCGGGCTGGACGGGGATGCGGGGGCGCATCACCGAGTCGGTGCCGGCGCTCATCCCCACGCTCGCGAACAAGCGCTTCTACCTGGTGGGCAACGGCGCCATGATCGAGGAGATCTCGACGGTCCTCTCCGACCTGGGTGTCGACCGCAGCTTCATCTACGAAGAGGCGTTCTTCAACGGCAAGTTCAAGGCCGATCCTGCGGTGCTGGCCGAGATCCGTGACCGCTTCGTGGCCGCTGACCTCTTCTCGCCCTACAGGGACCAGGAGCACGGGCTCCTCCACCTGGAGAAGCCCATCGCCGTCCGCCGCCAAGAGGCCGCCCGCCGCCCGTCGCGGTAGGAGGCGCCGCCGCCGGGCGCGCCTCGGCGGCGAGGGTGGGCCGCGTTGGCCGGCCGCCTCGCCGCCGAGTTCCGGGAAGGGATCAGGCCGCCTCGGACGCGCCCGTGTCCAGCGCCGCCCGTCCGCCCGAGCCGATCTCGACGCGGCGAGGCTTGGCCTTCTCGGCGACGGGGATACGCAGCGTCAACACGCCGGCGTCGTAGTTCGCCTCGATGTGATCGACGTCGAGGGTCTCGGCGAGGAACAGCTGGCGGCTGAAGCTGCCCTGAGGACGCTCGGCGGTCAGCACCTCCTGGCCCTCGGCCGGCGCCCAGCGCCGCTCGGCCTTCACGGTCAGCACGTTGCGCTCGACGGTGAGGTCGATGGACTCCGGGTCGATGCCCGGCAGATCGAAGTGGACCACGAACGCGTCGCCGTCGCGGTAGGCGTCCATGGCCATCACGGAGCGGCTCGTGTTCCAGAGGTCCGACGTCAGGCGGTCGAACTGCCGGAACGGGTCGAAGCGCATCAGCATCAGTACCACCTCCGATGGGTGCGATCTCTTGGACTCCACGATCACGTCTCTTGACAATGGAGCACTCAGGTTTATTCCCGGCCCTCGTGCAACCCTCGACGAGCGTTAAGGTCGACACGGCGTCGACCGAGGAGGAGCCATTGCCCCGGAGCATCGACCGTGACCGGGTCCGCGAGCTGCTCGACGGGGGGGCCCAGCTCGTCGAGGTGCTCGAGGAGCGCCAGTTCCGCGCCGCCCACCTGCCCGGGGCCACCCGCCTCC
>DASZOE010000579.1:0-7777 GCA_035550945.1 Acidimicrobiales bacterium | reverse complement strand
GTGTCCCCAGCCCCGAGCAAGGAGATCGTGCACCAGGGTTCCTGATCGATTCTGCGCCGCTCGTCACCGGCGTCAACGTCGTTCGTCCTCGCCTCCGGCTGCGGGCGCTCCACGTTGACCCCTGCTCCTCGCTGGCGCGCGT
This sequence comes from Acidimicrobiales bacterium, assembly GCA_035550945.1. GTDB lineage: Bacteria > Actinomycetota > Acidimicrobiia > Acidimicrobiales > AC-14 > DASZOE01. The sequence continues at coordinate 7,635 of DASZOE010000579.1, read as the reverse complement.
CTGCAAGCAGGAACCTCAGGGCGGGGGTGGTCCGGCCTTGGGCCGGATAGTCGAGTTCCCTTCGGGAACGCCTCTTGACTTGGAAGGCTTCGTCAGAGATGCCGGAGTCGGGCGGTCGTCGCCAGCGCCGCATCGACGGCCAGTCCGTCGTTCGGTACGCGCCATATCGGGCGAGAGGGCTGGCGGCGGGTCGGGCACTTCCGTGTGGACAGCGGCCACCGATACCCGGGGGCCAGCGTGCTACGCGTAGATATGCCGGTGAGCGCGGATAGGGGCGGCCCTCGGCTGACCGGTGACCGCGAACATCGAGCGGCGGATGTGTGTCCGTCACCGGCACGTAGGGCACGGTCCGCGCCGAACGCGTAGCGCGCTGGATTTGGATGCCCGCCGGCGGTGACGAGCGCGACACGACAATGGACACCACCGGTCCCCGTTGTCTAGACGAGCCCGTGCTCGTAGGCAGGTGCATGACGGCTGGGCGATCATCACTCGGTACTTGGCGCCAGCGGAGAACCGGTTCGTCCTCGACATCGCGACGTTCGTGCATAACGAGGACGGCTCGTGGTGCCATGACGACGAGCGCCACGAGAACGTGCTGGTCGACGCCTCGGGCCTGCCCGGGCCTTTCCGCGCCCACGGCGTAGCCGCCACCGTCGCCGCCTCGTTCGGCATCGAACGCCTCCCCTCCGGGCTGGTGGCGGTCACCGGGCACCGGCTCGCGTAGGGGCAGTTCGACGCTGCAACCACCGGGTACGCGCCAGCGTCACGACGACGGCCCCTTTTCCGGCTTTGGGTCATGGCGCCGGGGAGCGAGGGGCCGGCTGGGTAAGGACGGCCTCGATCTCGAGAACCGCCCTAACGGTGTTTCCCACGACGGTGCCGCCGTCGAAGGGCGGATCCGGGGTGATGCCGAAGTCGTGGCGGTCGAGCTCGGTGGTGGCAGTGAACCCGACGCGAGTGCCGCCGTAGGGATCCGTCGTGAACCCGTTCACCTCGACCTGCAGCTCCACGTCCCGGGCGATCCCGTGCACGCTGAGCTCACCGTCGACGACGAAGGACTCCCCGTCGCGGCGCACGGACCTTGACCGGTAGGTCATGGTCGGGTAGTTGGCGACGTCGAAGAAGCGGGCCGAGCGAAGGTCGGCGTCGCGCTGCTCGTTGCCCGTGTCGATCGAGGCCACGTCGATCTCGGCCACGACGGTCGAGTCGAGCGGATCCTCGGCCAGGGCTAGCGTCCCCGCGACGCCGTGGAACTTGCCCCGCACGTTTCCGACCATCAGGTGACGGACCTTGAAGGACAGGTCGCTGTGGACGGGGTCGATCGTCCAGGTCCCGGCGATGTAGCCGGGGATCTGTGTTGTGTCGAAGCTCAAGGTCACTGTGTTCTCCATCTCTGCTCGACTGGTTCCTCGTTCAACACGACGAAGGGCAAAAGGGGCCGGCCCCTCGCCCGGAGTCACGGCCGCGCCTCGAAGACGAGGTTGAAGGGTGTCTCGGCGACGCGCCCGAAGCGGGTGAAGCCACCCGCTGTGACGACCTGGCGGAGACGGGCCTCACCCGCCTGAGCACCGAGGCCGGCGTCGACTTCTTGCGAGCGGGACACGGGCAGGCAAATGGTCGTGGAGGCCGAGTAGAAGATGCGCCCCACCGGGTTCAGGTTGTCCTCCAGGCGATCGTGGGCGAACGGCTCGACGATCATCCACGTGCCGTCGGGCGCAAGGGTGGAGAGCACGTGCGCCGCGACCCCGGTGGGGTCGCCCATGTCGTGGAGTGCGTCGAAGACCGTCACCAGCCCGTAGTCACTTCCCGGGTACTCCTTGGCCATCGCCACCTCGAAGGAACACCGCTCGGACACGCCGGCTGCAGCCGCCGACCGGCGAGCCATGGCGACCGATTCCTCGTGGTAATCGAACCCGACGAATTCCGACGCGGTGTAGGTGCGGGCCATGATGATGGTCGACGCCCCAGCACCGCAGCCGATGTCGGCGACAGTCGTGCCGGCCAGGAGCTTTTCGCTCATGCCGTGGAGCGCAGGGACCCAGCGCTCGGTCAGGTTGGCGACGTAGTTGGGGCGGAAGAACCGCAGGGTTCCCTCGAACAGGTCGGGGTGGTGCTCGCCCCACGCCACTCCCCGCCCCGTTCGGAATGCACCGGCGATCAGGCCGACGTCGGCGAGGGTGGAGGCGGCGACCTGGACGCCTCCGGGAGCGAACAACGGGTTGTCTTCGCTGGTGAGCGCGAAGGCCTGCTCCGGGGTGAGGCGGAAGCGGCCGGAGGCGGCGTCGTACTCGGCATAGCCGCTCGCTGCCTGGGCGGCGAGCCACTCTCTCACATAGCGCCGATGCGTCCCCGTGCGCTCGGCGAGCTCCTCGGGAGCGCACCAGCGGCAGTCGGCCATCGCTTTGTACAGGCCGAGGCGGTCTCCGATGAGCACCGTCGCGGCATGCAGGACGGCGCCGAGGTCTCCGGCGAAGCGTCCGACGAACTCCTCGAGCTTGGCTGGATCCACCTCCGCAACGGCGGGCGTCTCGATTGTGCTCATAGCCTCGTCCTCCCCTCTGGCGATGTGCCTTTACCGGCAGCATGAGGGGGGCGAAGAGATCCGGCATCGTAAGGGGGGTCGTAACATTCAGCCGAACCCGACGAAGGAGCTTGAGGAGGACGGGGCCTTGCCCGTGCGAGCCCGAGGGTCCAACCTGCTTCTCGAGCGGCAGGGCGAGCTCGAGTCAGCCTGTCTGGCCGTTGCCGAAGCGGCCGGCGGCGAGGGCCGCGTCCTGCTCATCGAGGGTCCCGCCGGAATCGGCAAGACACGCCTCCTCGAGGCGATCGCGTCCATCGCCCGTGACGGCGGGTTCGAAGTCCACGGTGCACGAGGTGACGACCTCGAGACCGGATTTGGCTACGGCGTGCTGCGCCAGCTACTCGGTCCGGTCCTGGTCCGACTCGACCCGGCGGAGCGCGCCGTCGTCCTCGAGGGAGCCGCTTCGTTCCTCGCGTCGCTCGTGGAAGGGACGCCTGGCCCGCTGTCGAGTGAGGTGGGTGACGGGGAGGTCCTGGCGGCCTATGGCCTGTACCAACTGATCCAGGACCTAGCCGAACGCAGGCCACGAGTGCTGCTGATCGACGATGCGCACTGGGCGGACCAGCCGTCGCTGCACGCGCTGGGCTTCCTGGCCCGCCGCCTCGACGATCTGCCTCTCCTGCTGCTGTTGGCATCCCGGCGGGTGGTGGACGGCCGCGTGAAGGACCTGCTGGGAAGGTTCGACGCCGTACCGGGATCGCAACGCCTCAGCCCATCACCCCTCGGTGAAGAGGCTGTGTCCAGGCTCGCCACAGCCGCCCTCGACCGCGAGATCGATGCTCGCGTCTGCCGCCGCCTGTTGCATGTCACTGGGGGAAATCCCTTCCTCATTCAGGAGCTGCTCGCCGCGCTCTTGGCCGAGAAGCAAGAACCGGCCGACCTTGAGGCCAAGGACATGGAGCGCCTCGTTCCGGAGCGTGTCGGTCACTCGGTTCTCCGGCGGGTTGCCGCCGCCGGCGATCAGGCTAAGACACTGGCGGACGCTTTCGCCGTACTCGGTGAGGCGACGCTGCAGGAGGCGGCGCAGCTCGCAGGGCTCGATGACTTCGAGGCCGTCACCGCAGCGGATGGCTTGGTTGGCGCCGACATACTCGTGCCCGGACCCCATCTGCGGTTCTCCCACCCCGTCCTGCGCCAGGCGGTCCGGGCCCACATTCCTCCGGCGCGACGAGCACTGGCCCATGGGCGGGCCGCCCGCCTCCTCGCCGAGCGGGGATCGCCCCTCGAACGGGTCGCCGCGCACCTCCGGGAGGCGCTGGCGCGGGGGGATCCGTGGGTCGTCGAGACGCTGCTCACTTCCGCCGCTCGGGAGCGGGAGCAGGGGTCGCCGGAGACAGCGGTCTCGTTGCTCGCCCGTGCCCTTGCCGAGCCGCCGCCTCCGCGCCTGCGCTTCCGCGTCACCCTGGCGCTCGCCCAAGCGCAGGCCCAGACCGGCCATCCTGACGCCGTCGCCACCGCGCGCCAGGCTCTCGCGTTGGCTGGAGGACCGACCGAGGAGGCAGAGGCGACGCTCCACCTGGCTCGGACGCTCGCTCTCGGGGGGGACTTCTGGTCGGCCGTCGACCTGCTCGACAAGCAGGCGACCGCCCCGACCGCCCTCGATCCCGAGCTGGCGCTGCAGGTGGAGGCGGAGTTGCTGGGCGCCGCCCGTCTCCACGCCGACACGCGCCAAGAGGCCTTAGCTCGGCTCGACCGACTGTCGCCGGTGGCGCTCCCGCCACGGCCGGCGAGCGTGGTGCTGCTGGCCAATCTGGCGCTCAGCGCTCTGGAGAGCAGCGAGGCGCCGGAGAAGATCGCTCAACTCGCGCAGCTGGCCTTGAGTGAGGACTGGCTGATCGACAGTGAGAGCTTTCAGTTCGCCTATGCGGGAGAGGCCCTGATGTTCGTCGACCGGTTGGAGGAGGTAATGAGCGCCTGCGATGCGGCGGTCGAGGCCGCGCAACGCCGGGGATCGGTCATGCTCTCTGCGGTCGCCCACGGGTTGCGCTCGGACCTGAACCTGCGCCGGGGGGCGGTGGCAGAAGCGGAAGCGGACGCCCGGCTCTCCTACCGACTCTGCATGGAACTAGCGGACAGGGGGCTGCCGGCATCCGGTAAGCCGTTCGGTCGAGCGCACTTGGCGAACGCCCTCATGGCACGAGGTGAGTGGGACGAGGCGGGTCGCGTACTCGCCGACGCCGAGACGGACGAGCGTGCCGAGGAAAACCCCTTCTTCCTCGACCGCCGCGGTTGGTTCCGCCTCGCCCAGGGCGACGCAGGTGGGGCGCTCTCGGATTTTCTCGAGTGCGGCCGCTCGTTGGAGCGACGGGGAGGCGTCGACACGCCCTCGATGCTTCCGTGGCGGTCTTACGCAGCGCTGGCCCTCCAGCAGCTCGGTGACGAGGGGCGAGCGATGGACTTCGCCTTGCAGGAGCTCGAGCTGTCCAGGAAGCAACAGGTCGCCGGCGCCATCGCCGAAGCGCTCATCGCCATCGGGCTCATCGAGGGCGGCGAGCACGGAATCCGCCGGCTGCGAGACGCGGTGGACCTCCTGGAAGGATCGCCACGAGTGCTGACGCGAGTGCGTGGCCTGACCGAGCTCGGCTCGATGCTGCGACGAAATGGCGACTCCCGCGCCGCTCGGGCGTACCTCGTCAAGGCGCTCGACCTTGCTCATCACCACGGAGCCACCGCCCTTGGGGACCGCGCACGCGAAGAGCTCGTCATCGCTGGCGGACGTCCCCGCCGCCCCGCCGTCACGGGTATCGCGGCGCTTACCCCCAGCGAGCGGCGGGTCGCGCGCTTCGTTGACGAGGGGCTGACGAACCGACAGATCGCCGGCCGACTGTTCATCTCGGCGCGCACGGTATCGGCCCACCTCACGCACATCTATCAGAAGCTGGGGGTGACCAGCCGTGCGGAGCTGAGCGCACTCCTCAAGGGCAGCGTCTGATGCCCGTGCTGCTTGGTTCAGCACGCGGCGTTCGTCGTCGCGCTCGGATCAGTCGCTCCGGAAAGCGCACCGATCGGGCCCTCCATCGGGCACCTGCTCCTCTCGTCCTGCGAACCTATCCGGCGTTCTCTGGGCTGGCGCGCTGGTTCTGCCTGACCGAGGACGCCGAGGAACCACCGCCCTTGACGCGACAGCCGGTGGCGCACATAACGCCGCAGGTCACCTCCGCTCGGTCGTCGTCGGAGGGGCCCGGCAGGTGCCCGATATCCGGCGCCTGCGGGCGCTATCGCCGCCCGGTAACGCCCGCGCCGGGAGCAACGAGCGTGCTTGTTGCCCTTGCGCAGGATCTTGAGGGTGCGGTGTCCCGCTCAAACTCCAGGTCGTCGATGTCGGCCCGAGCGCCTCGGATATGCGCAGGCCGCGGCGGACGTTGGCCGCCGGATTGCGGCTAATGAGCCCCTCCTGCTCGCAGTAGCGGTAGAAGCTGGCCAGGGTGGACAGCCGCCTCCAGTGCCAGACCTGAACGGGGCCGGCACCTGAAGGAACGCCCGCGGTGGTGGGTACCGTCGTTGTCCCGGGCCCTGGTTCGTCCCCGAACGGCGCCGTCGGTGCTCATTGGAGAGGAACCCCGGACGAACCAGCGGGCCGTAGTGTCAGCACCGTGACGGCCTCCACCTGTGAAGAGTGCGGCGCCGCCGACGTGAGAGTGCACCTCGGCGACGTGCCACTCTGCGACCGCTGTGCCGACCGCCGGGTCGCCCGACTGACGGGCCTGCCCAAGCTCGGGGCCCCGCCGCCGCCGTTCGTCCTCACCAGCCCCGACGGTGGGAGGCATCGGATGCGGCCCCGGCCGTGGCGGGCCCCGACCGGCATCGTGGTCGAGCTGGAAGAGATGGGCGTCCCCGTAGGAGAAGGCTTCCAGTTCTCCATCCTCGGGCCTCACGATGCCGAGGTGGGCCAGCTGCTCGCCCAGCTGCGGACCCACGCCGAGGCGGAGGTGGCCCGTCGCTACCTTGAGCCCAACCCGCACCGCGGGGGCTGGCGGCTGGCTAGCGACGAGGTCGCCGGCCGGCTGGTCTGGAGCGAGGACCGGGAGCTCGGCGAACCCTACGACGTGGTGGTCGACGGCCGCATCATGAGCTGGGGGGACCTCGGCCGGGCGCTCGAGCCCTTCGAGGGCTGGCGGTTCCGCCTCGTGATCGAGCACCGCTCCCTCGACGTACGCCCCGACGCCGAGGTGGTGGCGTTGCCGGCTGGGCAGCAGCCGTCGCCGGCCCCCGCGACCGACGTCGCCTCCGCCCCCGAGCGCACCATCGAAGATGTGCTGACCGAGTTCCTTGCCGCCCAGGAGCAGCGCCTGGCACCGAGGACCTTCGCCAACTACCGGACGGTGGTCGACCTGCTCCGGCACTGCCTCAACGGCTACGGCCACCAGTACCTCGACGAGGACGAGCGCGCCCGCTTCGAGCACACCTTCAACGCCGGCGACGAAGAGGCCTTCGTCCACCTGTTCGGCCCGGAGAAGATCGCCGATGTGCTGGGCGAGTTCCTCGACTACTTCATGGTCCGCAAGGTCATGGCCGGCGAGGAGCTGCTGCGGGCCGCCGGCACGGTGACCAAGAAGCTGGCCAAATGGATGGCGGCCAACGGCTACCTGCACGCCGAAGCGGCCGGCGAGGTGGTCGAGCGAGGTGCAGGCGCCGCCCGTGATTTGCCCCGAGCGGAGCAGCTCTCCCGTCTGCTCTACGAACACGCCCAGCGTGTCGCCAAGGACTACCAGCTCTATGCCGACGACGACGTCGCTGAGGACTACTTCACGATCGAGCGGGTGGAGCCCGGGGCCCTGTGGCTCACCGGTGGCATCGGCCCGGTCAACGTCGACCCGAAGGCGAGTTCGCTCGCCCGCCCCGGATGGTCGGTGTACTTCGTCTTGTCACGGTCAGCTCGGGGCTGGCAGATCCTCGAGGCCGGGAACGTATACGGCGCTTCGCGTTGAAGTGGGGAGCGCGAGGTAGGCGACCATCCACCACGCGGGTCAGGGGTCCCGCCATCTTCGTGGCTGTCTGACGGCTACGAGGACGGGAGACCCCTGACGATGAGCGACGGTACCGGGCTGGCGGAG
>DASZOE010000578.1:0-3313 GCA_035550945.1 Acidimicrobiales bacterium | reverse complement strand
TGCCCGGGGCGCGCAGCTTGAGGATGGTGACGATGAAGTTGATGGCGCCACCGGTGGAGGAGACCCCGAGAAGGATCAGGCCCAGGGTGTAGAAGTCGATGTTGACCCCGGGGGTGAAATCCGCCCCGGCGAGGGGGACGTAGTTGAACCACCCGGCGTCGGGCGCCTGGCCCACGGCGAACGACGAGTACATGAAGATCCCCGCGCCCAGCAGCACCCAGAAGGCGAAGGCGTTGAGCCGGGGGAACGCCATGTCGCGGGCCCCGATCATCAACGGTACGAAGTAGTTGCCGAAGCCCGACAGCACCGGCATCGCGAACAGGAACATCATCGTGACGCCGTGCATCGTGAAGAGCTGGTTGAAGGCCTCGGGGCTCAGGATGTCGAGGTCGGGACCGGCCAGCTGGGTCCGAATGAGCAGGGACTGGATGCCTCCGACGACGAAGAACACCATCCCCAGGTAGAAGTAGCGCATGCCGATGCGCTTGTGATCAACGGTCGAGACCCACTCGCCCAGCCCGTGGGGAACGTGCCAGGTCTCGTCGAGCTCCTCGGTGAGCTCCTTCTCCCAGTCAGGCTCGAGAACAGTGGTCACGGCGCTCCTACTCCAGGCCCATCAGGTAGTCGACAAGGGCGGAAAGCTCCTCCGGTGCGACCTCGGTGGGCGGCATCGCCGCCCCCGGCTTGGCGTCCTGGGCATTCCTGACGAACCCGGCCAGGGTCTCGCGCTCCAACGGCAGGGTGCCCGCGGCAATCGTCTCCCGCGATGCCAGGTGGGTGAGATCGGGCCCGAGCGTGCCCACCGCGGGCGTGCCCCTGATCGCGTGGCAGCCGGCGCAGGACGAGCGGAGGAAGATCTCGCGGCCCGCGCTGGCGGTGGGGGCGGCCGGAGACGCTGCGGGCGAGGCCTCGCGCGCCAGCCACTGCTCGAACTGGGCCGGCGGCTCGGCGTCGACGTAGAAGACCATGCGGGCGTGCTGGAGGCCGCAGAACTCGGCGCACTGGCCCCGGTAGCGGCCCGCCGTGTCCGCCCGGAGCCACATCCGGTTCTCCATGCCGGGGACGTGGTCCAGCTTGACGTTGAGCTCCGGGACCCAGAAGCTGTGGATGACGTCGGCGGTTGTCAGCTTCACCTCGACGGTCCTCCCGACGGGGATGTGGAGCTCGTTGGCCGTGACCGCCCCGTTGGGGTACCGGGCCTCCCACCACCAGTTGCGGCTGACGACCTCGATGGTGAGCTCGGGGTCCTCCGGCGATCCGACAAGGGCGTTGAGAGTTCGTAGGGAGACCGCGAAGGTGGCGGCCAGGACCACGCCCGATACCACGAGCCCGGCGATGACGATGAACCGCGGGCCCCACGGCACCGGCCGCTTGTCGACGGCGTCCTCGCCGCCCTCGTCGCCCGCGTCGGTCGCCGGTGGGGCGGCACGGCTACGGCGGAGGGCCTGGAAGATGAAGCCGGAGACGACGAGGACGGCTATCAGCGAGGCCCAGAAGGTCAGCCACCAGAGCCCCTCCACCTTCTGGGCCGCCTCCGAGCGAGGGCTGAGCACCGAGGGCGAGTCGTCCGAGCAGGCGGTGAGAAGGAGCAGCCCGGCAGCCACCAGCGCGCCCGGACGGACGAGCGCTCCAGCGCCCCCGTCGCCCGGGCGTCTCCGAGGCACCTGTTCGGGAACCCCCACCGGCCGCTCCCCCTTCGTCCGACGTGGGCGGACAACCTATCCGCGGTCGGGGGCGCGTTGCGAGAACGGTTTCCGGCGGGCGTCCGGGGGCTAGGAGGGACCGCCGTTGGCCGAGCCCCCGCCCCGGCCCGAGCGCTCGGAGACGCGGGTCTCCTCGGGGGCGCGCCCGTCCTCTGCTGCGTTCTGGCCCCGCAGGCCGGCCTCTGCGTTCTGGCCACGCAGGCCGGCCTCTGCGTTCTGGCCACGCAGGCCGGGCTCGCCGTCCGGCCCGGTGGTGAAGGTGAGGACCCGCTGCGGGAACGGGATCTCGATGCCGGCGGCGGCGAGCGCCTTCCTCACGGCGATGGCCACCTGGCTGCGCACCCTCCAGAGAGAGGCGATGTCGGGGGCGTGCCAGAAGCGCACGGCGAGGGTCACGGCCGAGTCGTCGAACTCCTTGACCCACACCTCACGCGGCGGCCGGTCCAGGACGCCCTCGGCGCCCTCGACTGCGGCCAGGAGGACGTCGCGGGCCTCCTCCAGGTCGGTGTCGTAGGCCACCCCCACCTCGAGGGTGGTCCGACGCCGTCCCAGGGTCGTGAGGTTGACGATGGGCGTGGAGAGGACCTCGGCGCAGGGGACCATCACCTGCTCGCCGTCGAAGGTCCGCAGCCGGACGACCCGGAAGTCGACGTCCTCGACGGTGCCCTCGCAGTCGTTCGTCTCTATCTGGTCGCCCCGGCGGAAGGGCCGGCGGACCTGGAGGATGATGCTGGCCAGGAAGTTGGCCAGGATGCTCTGGGCCGCAAAGGCGAGGGCCACGCCACCGATCCCGACGGCGCCGAAGAGGGGCCCGAGCCGCACGCCGAGCAGGGCGAGGGACCAGAACAGGGCCGTGACGACGGCCACCCAGGCGACGATCCGGGAGACCATGACCGTGGCGGCCCGCTCGCTGTCGCCCCGGTTCAGAGCGCGGCCGACCAGCGACCGCAGCACGGCGCCGGCGGCGATGCCGATGGCCAGGACGGCGCCGGCCACGATCCAGTCGACCGCGGTCAGGCCGTCGCGGATGATCTTTGCCTCCGCCGCGAGCAGCGTGGTCACGGCGTCTTCCTACCCGTGGCGCCGGCCCGGGGAACGGCCCCGCACCCGGCAGCCACGGCCGGTCGACCAGGAGCCCCTTCGCGGCCCGCCGGCGCGGGCGACGCCGGCCGGGAGATCGACCACCACGACGTCCGGCGCCGCCACGGCGAGTGGTCAGGTGGCCGGGCCGGCCTCCACAACCAGGTCCCGCTCGAGGGCGAGGGTCGTGCCCGCCAGCAGCCCCTCCTCCGCCTCGACGATGCCAGTGCGGGGCCAGCAACAGCTCCGCCGCGGCCGCCGGCCACGGTAATGCGGCCCCTGAGTGTGACATCGGCGTTCGGTCCGCCATCCGCGGTGGACGAACTGCTACTGTGCACCGATTCGCGGGACGACCCCCACTTCTGTACGCCAAGGGATGGGATCCAAGGCGGCGCGGAGCAGCACGCGTCCCATAGCTTGTGAGATGGCCCGTCCTGGCGGGCAGACAAGGGAGGAATCCACGTGAGGACACGAATGGCGGTGCTGCTCACGGCGATGCTGACCGTGGCCGCGACTGTGCTCGTCGTCTC
>DASZOE010000577.1:0-5331 GCA_035550945.1 Acidimicrobiales bacterium | reverse complement strand
GTCCGTCCCCGACGACCAGGTCAAGGGCATCGACGTCCTGCGGGCCATCCGCAGCTTCGACCCCTGCATGCCCTGCACGACCCACATGGACACCGGCCTGGGCACCATCGTGCGGGAGGTCAACTCCTGCGGGTGCGCCCTGGAGTAGTAGCCGGTTTCAGTTGCCCACGGCGGCTCACGGGCTGTCCTGGGTAGAGGTAGGACATGAGCTCAACTGACGTCAACGGCCCGGCCGGCGACCTGCCGGCTGGGCCGTTTGCGGTCTTCGACGATGACGAGCAGGCCCCGCCGCGGCGGCGGGAGTCGGCGCGCGCCCTCGTGGGCGGGATCGGCCTTCCCTGGCTGCGCGACCTCGATTTCGGCACCCAGTTCATCCGCCGCGTCGAGGACCTCGACTGGCCGGAGGACGTGATCGTCGAAGACCTGTCCTACGCCGCCCACCGTGTCCTCCACCGCATCCAGGAGCTGCGGCCCGAGAAGGTCGTGCTCGTGGGGGCCATGCCGCGCGACGTCGACCCGCCGGGCACGATCCGCCGCTACGTCCTCGACCTCACGCCCCCCGCCAAGGAGGAGGTGGCGGACCGGCTGGGCGAGGCGGTGGGCGGCATCATCGACCTCGACCACACGCTGGCCGTCGTCCGCTATTGGAAGGGTTTCCCGCCCGATACCGTTGTAATAGAGGTGGAGCCGGGCGATCGGGCGTTCGGGCTCGGCTTCTCCGCCGAAGTAGAGGCACAGGTCGACGCCATCCTCGCCATGGTGCGAGAGGAGGTCGGCAGCCAAAGCGCCGAGGAGGCGAAGTCATGAGCATCGACGTCGAGCACATGCCCTATGGCGAGGTCATGATCCGGGTGGGTGAGCTCTACGAAGAGCTCATGGCCCATCCCGATCCCGCCGTCGGCAAGAAGGTCGAGGACATGCTCGACTGGGTCGACGCCTTCCACCGCGAGGGCCTCGGCCGCCTGGTGGAGATGATCCGCAGCTGGCGGGGCGAGATCTTCCTGGAGTCGGTGGGCCGGGACGAGATCACCGGGATCTTCCTCGCCACCTACGACCTCGGCGAGCTTCCCGCCAGCGACACCTCCGCGGCCGACGCCGTCGCCGAGGCCCTCGAGGAGGTCCGGCCGTTCGTGGAGTCCCACGGAGGGACGATCGCGGTGGACAGCATCGTCGACGGCGTCGTCAAGGTCCGGATGCTCGGCTCGTGCGACGGGTGCCCGAGCTCCACGGCCACCCTCACCGGAGGCGTCGAGGCCGCCCTCCGGGAGCACTGGCCCAACTTCCGCCGGCTCGAGGTGGTCGACCCCGACGAGGAGGCGCCCGGCGACGGCGACTCGGGCGGTCACGCCCACGCCCGCGAGGAAGCGGCCCAGCCCGTCGAGCTCCTGCAGATCGGGCGCAAGGGGAAGTGAGCTCCCGGCCCTCCCGACCGCCGCGCCCGTCGGGAGGGGTCGGGTGAGCACCGAGCCCGCCGGCTCCGGCGGCAGGCACGAGCCCGCCGGCTCCGGAGGCAGGAAAGAGCCCGCCGGCTCCGGAGGCAGCAACGAGCCCGCCGGCTCCGGAGGCAGCAACGAGCCCGAGCTGCCCCACGAGCGGACGGGGGCGGCGGGCATGGCCTACCGGGCCCGGGCCCTGGCCCAGGCTCACCCTCTCACCGCCCTGGCCCGCCGCTACCTCGACGCCATGGTCGCCCGCGAGCGCACCTCCCAGCCCGTTCCCGAGATCGGGATCTGGGCCGGCGCCGCCCTGCTCAACGGCTACTGCCTGCGCCGGGTGGAGGAGGAGGAGAGCGGGGTCCATCTCGAGGCCGTCCCCGAGCCCGCCGCCTACCCCGACCTCGAGCGCCTCGACCAGGTGGCCACCGACGTGGCCGCCGACCTGCGCACCGAGGGGGCGGGGGGCCACATCCTGGCCGACGAGGACATCGTGGTCGACGCCCTCGACGACCTCGTCTTCTCCGACGTCCAGCGCCGGCTCGACCACTGGCGGGAGTCCATCGACGACAAGGCCTGGGACGAGCTGACGGAGTACCTCACGTGGTGGGTCGTGAAGGGCTACGCGTTGCGGGTCGCCGAGACCTTGACCGGGGCGCTGGCGTGAGGATCCTCGTGGCGGGCGTGGGCAACATCCTCCGGGCCGACGACGGGTTCGGCGTCGAGGTGGCGCGGCGGATGGAGGGCTTGGACCTGCCCGAGGAGGTGTCGGTCGTGGAGACCGGCATCGCCGGGATCGCTCTGGTCCAGGAGCTGCAGACGGGATACGACGCCCTGATCATCGTCGACTGCGTCGACCTCGGTCGTCCGCCCGGCCACGTCATGCTGATCGAGCCCGACGTCGTCGACGTCCACGCCCTGAGCTGGTCCGAGCGCCACGACCTCCTGGCCGACATGCACCTGGCGACGCCGGAACGAGCCATGATGTTGGCGCGCGCCCTCGGCGTCCTGCCGCCCCAGGTCCTGATGGTCGGGTGCCAGCCCGTGGACCCCGATGCCGTCGGCGAGGAGCTCTCGCCGCCAGTGGCGGCTGCCGTCGGCGTGGCCGTCACCGAGATCCGCCGTCACGTCGAGGAGCTGCTGAGGAACCCACCGTCCCCGGCGGCCGACGCCAGAGGAGCCTGAAGAACGTGTCCAGCACCATCGCCTCCACGCCGCCCCCCGACCACAAGGGGGTGATCGAAGACCTCGAGAAGCAGCTGCGCCTCATCCCCCGGGCCACCCGCCCCTACGAGTACGCCACCGTCTCGTACCGGCTGGGGCTGGCGTACGCCGAGGCGCCGTTCGGCAGCCCCCAGGAGGGGCTCCGCAAGGCGCTCGCCCACTTCGAGGTGGCGGCCGCCATCTTCGATCCCCGCTACGACCCGGTCGAGCACGCCCGCATCCTCAACGCCGCCGGGGCCGCCCACCGGGCCCTGGGGAACCGGCCCAAGGCCGTCCAGCTGTTCGAGCAGGCGGCCGACCTGCTGCTCGACAAGGACCGGGACGCCGAGCGGGCCGCCGCCCTCAACAACCTGGGCCTGGTCCGGACCGAGCTCGGCGACCTGGGGCCCGCGGTAGAGGCGTTCGACGCCGCCGCCGACCTCTTCGACACCTCTACCGCCGAGGGCAAGCGTGGTCGGGTGGCCGCCCTCCACAACCGCGGCCAGGCCCACGCCGCCCAGGGCACGGAGGAGAGCCTGGAGGCGGCCCTCGCCGACTACGAGGAGGCCCGGGCCGATCTCGACCCCGACGACGCTCCCTATCACTACGGGCTCGTGCACCACAGCATCGGCGTCACCTGCAGCTCGCTCGCCGCGCTGCGCCCGGACGACCGCCGGGAGTTCCTGAACGAGGCGGTGCGGGCCTTCACCGAGTCGCTGGTGATCTTCGGCCGGACGACCTTCCCGTACCAGCACTCCCTGGCCAAGCACAACCTCGGTCTGGCCTACGCGTCCATGGGCGGGGTGGCCAACCTGCGCCGGGCTCTGGCCTGCTTCGAGGACACGGTGGCCACCCTCGACCCCCGCCTCCACGCCGACGCCTGGAAGCAGGGGTACGCCAGCCTCGAGCGGACGGAGAAGGAGCTCGCCCAGCTCGCGCCGGGCATGTCCCGCGCCGACCACTTCGCCAACCTGGCCGCCGACGTGCGCCGCGACGAGCGGATCGAGCTCGTCCACGCCCGCGTCGTGCGCCTCCTGGCCGCGCCCAACGGCGGTCGGGTACCTCTCACCGAGTTCTCCCTCGCCGCAGCCCGTCTGGGCGAGAAGCGGGCGCGCGGCGTGATCGAGGCGGAGCTCACCACGGTGATGGAGCTGCCCCAGGAGAAGCAGATCTCGGCCCTCGACGCGATGTGGGCGGCCCACAGCCAGCTCCGTGGCGACGAGCGGGAGACGGCCGACCGGGAGCTCGACCAGGCGATCGGCGACGCCCTCGGCGGTCCCCAGCGCATCTTCGTGCGCGACTACCTGCTGGAGGCGGGGTGGGAGCGGCCATGACCCGGCGTGCGCTGGAACCCGTCGAGCGGTTCGGGAGATGCTGTAGGCCATGAGTGACAACGGGGGGACGCCGATGGCGCCCGACGAGACGGCCCGGGCGTTCGTCGACGCCGTCGTCTGGGGCGAGCACAACCTGGTCTGGGAGCTCCTCGGCCTGGAGGCTCGCACGACGGTGCTCAAGGTGGCGGTCAGCCGAGGCATGGACGAGCAGCTCGCGGCCCGGCTCCGCGACGGCACCGCCTCGGGGCCCGAGCGCGAGGAGTTCCTCGCCGACCTGATCAACGGCCTGCGCAACGACCTCGCCGGGAACGACCTCGACAACCTCGAGTACGAGCTCGACACCAGCCCCAACGAGCCGGGCCGGGCACGGGTCGTCGTCCAGACCCCGCTCAACCCCCTGCTCGGCGGCTACCTGCCCGCCGCGTCCGTGGAGCTGGCCGACGAGGCCGGGAGCTGGAAGATCGAGCGCCTCCTCCCTCTCACGTCCAAGTGAGCACCACCGGCGGTCCCTCCACTCCCCGGAAGCCCCCCGCGTTCCCTTCGGGCGTGCCCACCGAGGCGGGCTCGTCCGGTCCCGAGACGGTCGAGCGCTTCGGGCATCCCATGCGCCACTTCCCGGTGGCGGTCTCGGCCGAGGCCATGGCCTTGGCCTGGGCCAACCGTGAGGACGGTCCCCACGGCGCGGTCGTCACCGTCGAGAGCGAGATCGGGCCTCGGGGCTTCCACGGCGCCATCTGGGGAACCCCCGCGGCCGACTCCCTCCTCTGCGCGGTCGTCCTCCGCCCGCCGCTCGCCGCCGAGGACGGCGACGTCTGCTGGCTGGCGGCGTCCTTGATCGCGCTGGAGGCGTGCGAGGCGGTGGGCGGCCAGGACCTCGCCACCTGGTGGCCGGCCACCATCGTCAAGGGCCCGGGACGCGACATGGTCTGCTCCATCCGGACCGAGATCCAGCTCGGCCCGGGCCGGGTGAAGAACGTGGTGGCCACCTTCCGGTTCGACCTGCCGGCCATCGGGCTCGACGGGAGCCGCCGCGACGAGCTGCTCGAAGCGCTCGCGGCCGCCGTCGACCGGGTCTCGGAGGAGCTCGGCGAAGGCCCCGTCGGCATCGCCGCGAGCTACGAGAAGCGCTGCGCGGTCATCGGCAAGCGGGTGAAGATCCGGCTCCGACCCAAGGGCGAGACCCGGGGGACGGCGCGCCATGTCGACCGGGGCGCGCGCCTGGAGATCGCGTCGAGGAGCGAGATGGTCGAGCGGGTGGGCATCGACCAGCTGCTCGAGCTGTCGGTCGTCTAACCCTCGGGCTGGCTGCTGCTGCCTCCGTGCGTGGGGAGCTTCCCGCGGGGGCCGCCGGTGGGGGACAC
>DASZOE010000576.1:0-2970 GCA_035550945.1 Acidimicrobiales bacterium | reverse complement strand
CCGGAGGAGGCGGACGGGCTCCTCGGGGGGCGTGACGGGGGGACGCGGTTCGGTGACGATCGCCATCAGCGGGAGGTCATCTTCATCGCAGGGTCTCGAGGTAGGCGACGAGGTTGGTGATTTCTTCGGAGCTGAGGTTGAGGTCGGGCATCTTCGACCCCGGCTTCACGCCCGGCGGGTCGCGCAGCCACGTGCGGAGGTTGGCCGGGCTCATCTCGAACATGCTCCCCGCGAAGCTCTGGCGACTGTAGAGGTGGGTCAGATCGGGGCCGACCGCCCCGTTGGAGACCCCCCGCACGGTGTGGCAGCCGCCGCAGCCCTTGGTCGTGAAGAGGTCGGCGCCCTGGGCCGCGGCTCCGTCGGTGGGCGGCGCGGCCGCCGGCTGGCGCTGGGCGTCGACCCAGGCCTGGAAGTCGCTCGGCGTCTGCACGACGGCCCGCATGCGCATGTTGGCGTGGCTCAGCCCGCAGAACTCGGTGCACTGCCCGAGGTAGGTGCCCACCTTGTCGCCCCGGAGGTTCATGTGGTTCCTCCGGCCGGGCACCACGTCGGTCTTGCCCCCGAGCTTCGGGATCCAGAAGCTGTGGATCACGTCGGCGCCGACCAGCGTGAGCTCCACCGGCCGGCCCTGGGGCATGTGGAGCTCGTTGACCGTCCTCACGCCGAGCTCGGGATAGTCGTACTGCCACCACCACTGATGAGCGGTGACGGTGACGTTCAGGGCGTTCGCCGGCTTGCGGGCCAGCTTGAAGATCGTGGCGATCGTGGGGATGGCGATGGTGAGCAGGATCAGGGCCGGGATCAGGGTCCAGCCCACCTCGAGGCGGGTGCTGCCGTGGATCTGGACCGGATCGGGCGCCCGCTCCCGGTAGCGGTAGCGGATGACGAAGATGACCGCCATCGCCTCGACGACCACGAAGACGAAGGCGGCGACGATGAAAACCGGGTTGATGAGGTTGTCGATGGTGCGGGCGTTCGGGCCCTCGGGCTCCAGCGTGTCCATGGGGGCGTCGGCCGCGCAGGCCGTGGCCACCAGGGCGAGAAGGGAGAGGGCGACGCCGAGGCGGAGAACGCCCGGCCTGCGTGGCCCGAACGAAGAACCCGGCCTGCGTGGCCCGAACGGAAGACGCCGGGAAGGGGCTCGTCCATGTAGCCGCCCCATGGGCGCCCCTCTCACTCCGCGTTCCCTCCCCGTGATCGTCGCTCGCTGCGGCCCTCGCGGTGCCCCGCTCGTGGCCCCCGTGGGCTGCCGCCCTGCGGGTGTCTACCACTGTCACCCGCGGCCCGGGAAGTCGTCCAATTAAGCCCGGGGGTGCCCGCCCGCCGCCGACGGTCATGCACCCGCCGGCCCGATCGCCGCCGACTAATCGGCGTGACCGGCCTCGTCGGACTGGGGCTCCCCCTCGCCGTGGTCCGCCTTCTCGACGTGCATCTCGCCCACCATGTTGATCGGGTGCATGTCGCACCGGAAGTAGTGCGTGCCCGGGGGCAGCGGCCGGAACCGGTAGCGCACCGTCTCGGGCCCGGCGAAGACCTCGCCGGTGAACTCCCGCCGGGTGAACTCGGCGTCCGAGAAGATCGCCACGTTGTGGAGGACGTTCGGGTCGCGGTTCTCGAACACGATCTCGGGCGGGTGCTCGGCCGGTAGCTCGATGTCCGTCTTGTCGAACTGGTTGCCCTTCGCCACCAGCTCGACGGTCGCCGCGTGGGGGCCCTGGGCGTGGGGCAGCTCCCGCTGGCCCACGGCCGCGCCCACGAGCCCGCCCCCCGCCATCAGGGCGCCCGAGACGGCGAGCAGCCCGACGAGCGAGCGGGACGACGCCCGCGGGCGCAGCGTCACGAGGGCGGCGGCGGTCAGGATGGCGATCGCCACCAGGAGAGCGATGGTCGTGGCCGCCTTCTCGGGCACGGCCAGCAGCACCCGCGACATGAAGAACATCACGCTGAAGATGGCGAACAGCCCCACGACGGGCAGGCCCACGGGGAGGAGGTTGAACTCCCGCCCGGTGTGGTCGGAGGAGATCCCCGTCATCCACCCGACGACGGCGCCCGCCCCCAGCGCGAGGCCGGCCACCGCGGGCACGGGCCCGAGCACGAAGCCGACCAGCACCAGGGTCAACGCGAGGGCGCCGAGCACCGGCCACATGCCCCCCCGCACCGGCCGGGCGGGCACGACGTCGCGGAGCTCGGGCGGGCCGGCGTCGGCGGGCACGGGCTGGCCGACGAGGTTTTCGCGGTGGGCGTTGACCACGACGCCCGCGTAGGCGGCCACCACCATGAGCCCGAGGAGCAGCAGCGTGCCGTCGCGGTTGCCGGTGGTGAGCCCGTAGGCGAACGCCAGCACCAGGGCCAGACCCGAGAGGGGCAGGAACACCTTGGAGGTCTGGGTCAGCATCGACGGCCTACTTCTGGGCGTGGGGGGTGAGGAGGAACAGCACGGTGAGGACCGTGAACCAGACGACGTTCCCGTACTGCCAGAACGTGGCGGCGGCCCGTACGGGCTCGTGGTCCTCGCGGCTGTAGTGCCCGGCCAGGGTCTGGGCCGCCACTACGCCCACCATCGCCAACCCGGCCAGCAGGTGGGCGAGGTGGTAGCCGAGGAGGAGGTGGTAGAGGGTGCCGTAGGCGTGGTCGGCGGGGCCGAACCCGGCGTTGGTCATGGCGTACCACTGGGCGTTCGCCATGGCCAGGCCCAGCACCACGGTGAGGACGGCGGCGGCGAAGGCGTTGCGCTGGTCGTTCTGGCGGGTGGCGGACAGCATCCAGGCCACCGACAGCGCCGACATCACCGCGGTGACGGACAGCACGGTGGGGATGTAGGTGCCCACCTGCACGCCCGAGGCCGGCCACTTCGGTGACCCGCCCCTGATCGTGAAGTAGGCCACCAGCAGCACCACCAGCACCATGGCGTCGGCGGCCAGCAGGAGGAGCATGCCGAGGCGCGTGGTTCCCCGGGGCAGCCCGTTCGGG
>DASZOE010000575.1:0-3925 GCA_035550945.1 Acidimicrobiales bacterium | reverse complement strand
GGGCGGCGGGCGACCGCGGCCGAGGTCGTCCCCTACTGGCGCCGTCTGGTCGACGCCAACCGCACCGTCCTCGCCGATGGCGACAACCCCGATCTCGTGTTCCCCGGCCAGGTCTTCACCGTCCCGGACTGAGTTCCCGAGACGGGCGTATCAGAACGGGTCCCTGTCCTCTCTCTTTCAGCGGCGACGGGCAAACGGGCGAACGGGCGAACCTTCGGGGGACTTCTCGGTTCCGGGCGTTTCTCGCCGCGCGAGCAACCGACAGACGGAGGGTGCAACACCATGACTGGAGTCCGAGTTCTTCGCCGGCTGGCAGGGTTGGTCCTGCTGGCCCTGATGATGGCAGTGCCGAGCGCGTTCGCCGCGCCCGGTGTCCAGCCCACGGTGGTCGACACCGACGCCGACCCCGGGACCAGCTTCGACGTCACCAAGACGGTGACCACCGAGGAGATCCCGCCGAACCCCGACATCGTCTTCCTGGCCGACACCACCGGCAGCATGGGTCCCGCCATCGGCAACGTGAAGACCAACATCAACAACATCATCGCCGACGTCGAGGCGAGCCAGCCGACCGCGCAGTTCGGCGTCGCCCAGTACCGGGACCGCGAGCACTGTCCCGCCGACCCCTTCGACGTCCGGCTCGACCAGGCGGTCACTGACGACAACACCCTGGTCGTGAACGCCGTTAACGCGCTGGCCTTGGGGGACGGGTGCGACTTCCCGGAGAACGGGCTGGTCGCCCTGACCTTCCTCGCCACCGACCCGACCGTGGGGTATCGGGCCGACTCCACCCGCATCGTCGTGTGGTTCGGCGACGCGCCCCAGCACGTGGACGGCAACGGCCCGACGGTGGCGGACACCATCGCCGCGCTGCAGGCTGCCGGCATCCGGGTCATCGCCATCGACGTCGGTGCTCTCGACTCCACCGGCCAGGCGACGGCCATCACCGACGCCACGGGCGGCGTGCTGCTGCCGGGCGGCGGTGACGTCTCCGGCGCCATCCTGGCCGGGCTGTCGTCGCTCCCCGTCGAGGTGACCCCCGAGGTCGTGTCGTGCGATACGGGCCTGTCGGCCTCATTCGACCCGGCGAGCCAGACGGTCACCAGCGGCGACGACGCCGTCTTCACCGAGACCGTCACCGTGGCCGCCGACGCCCCCCAGGGCAGCACCCTTAGCTGCACGGTGCGGTTCCTGATCGACGGCGAGCCGGCGGGTGACGCCTTCACCCAGAGCATCAGCGTCGACGTCAACGACGTCACCGCCCCGGTGGCGGCGTGCACGGCGACCGTCAACCCTGCGGGCAAGACGGTCCCGGCCGCGGGCAACAACCCCAAGAGCGGGCAGAACCCCGACGGCTTCTACGAGCTCACGGCCACCGACGCCGTCGACCCGAACCCCCAGATCTTCGTGGTCGACACCGGCAGCGGGACGGTGTTCGGGCCCTTCCCGAGCGGTACGAGGATCAAGTACACCGAAGACGCCACCGCGACGCCCGAGCAGAAGGGCATGGGCGGACCCAACAGCGCGGTGACGATCCACATCATCGGCACCGGTGACGCGGCCGTCCACGCCGTCGACGCCAGCGGCAACCAGTCGGCGCCCGTCGCCTGCCTGGTCCCCGGGCCGCCGAAGTAACCCGGAGACAGCACCGCAGTGGACAGAGGGGCTCGGGCTGCGGCCCGGGCCCCTCTGGCGCGCTGGCCCGTCCGGAGCCGGGCCGCCGACTCGCAGGCGCGAAGACCCCTCGGAGGGGCAGTGGCGCCGGTCCTTCTCGCCGGGGCTAGCGGAGGACGGCGCCGGCGAGGACCCGCAGGCGGCGGTCGTCGAGACGGCGCACGAGGTCGCCGGGGTGCACTCCGAACAGCCCGGCCATGGCCCGGATGTCGTCGCCGCGGACCGTGAGCACCCGGCCGTTGAAGTCCTGGCGCCGGACCATTATCGAGTTGAGGTAGCGGAAGACCATGCCCAGCTCGGGGTCGTCGATGCTGTCGAAGCGGGTGAGGTCGAACGTCACCTTGTCGGGGAGCTCCGGGACGCCGGCGTCGGCGTCGGCGGGCGCGTCCCCTTCGGCGGTCCGAGCCGACGGGGGCCGCGGGAGCAGCTGGTCGACGGGCACGGTGTAGAGCTGGGCCAGGCGCTGGAGGCGGGGGACGGAGATGACCCGCTCGCCCCGCTCGTAGGCACCCAGCACCGAGGCCTTGAACTCGTGGTCGGAGACGGCCTCGACCTCCTGCAGCGAGAGGCCCTTCTGCCGCCGAATGGCGCGCAGGCGTTGTCCCACCTGCTGCGCGTACAACCGGGAGGGCTCTCCCGACTGCTCGCTCACGCTCCCCCCTTCCCCAACCTGCTCATCCGCTCCTTGCCGGAGGAGGACGTGTCAGTGTAGTTCGGGTTGAAGTACACGGCTGGATCACTCGCCCGCGACGGGCTCCACCAGCCCCGCTCGGAGGGCGCCGAGGATGGTGGCCGCGGCCACCGCCGCCGTCTCCGTCCGCAGCACGTGGTCGCCCAGCGCCATGCGGGGGAGGCCGCGGGCCCGCTCCGCGGCGGTCCACCCCCCCTCGGGGCCGACGAGCAGGAGGCCGGCGGGCAGCGCCGGGGCCCCGCCGTCGGGGTCGGCGAGCGCCGCCCCCGGCCGGGCCGCGACGTCCTCGAAGGTGGTCACGTCCTCGACCTCGGGCAGCCAGGTGCGCCGAGACTGCATGGCCGCCTCCCGAACCACCCGGCGCAGGCGCCCGGCCTGGCGGATGGCCCGCTCGTCCTCCCAGCGCACCACCGAGCGGGCGGCGATGAAGAGGACGATGCGGTCGACCCCGAGCTCGGTGAGCTTCTGCACCGCCCACTCGGGACGCTCGCCCTTGACCAGCGCGAAGGCGATGGTGATCTCGGGCGCCGGGCGGGGCTCGCGCCCGACGGGGCCGGCGGGCTCCAGCGTCGGCCCCATGCGGCACGCCCGCCATCCGCCCCGCCCGTCGCAGACGGTGATCTCCTCGTCCGGACGGAGACGGAGGACGCGGTCGAGGGGGTGGCGGTCGGCGGGATCGAGCTCGGGGGCGTCGAGGTCGGCGACGAAGGCGTGGGCCCGGGCCGGCCTGCGGGGCCCGGACGCGGTGGCCTTCGGGCCCATGCCGTGCTCGCGCCGGGCCTACTTGAAGGCCGAGCGGATCCGGCCCAGCAGGCCGGCGTCGGGCGGGGACACCTCGTCGCCCCGGTCCGCGGCCAGGCGCCGCAGCAGCTCCTCCTGCTCGCGCGTCAGGTCGTCGGGCGTCTCCACCAGCACCTGAAGGAGCAGGTCGCCCCGGCCCCGGCCGTCGACGTGGGGGACGCCCCGGCCCCGGAGGCGGAACACCTTTCCGGTCTGCGTGCCTCTGGGCACCACCAGGTCCTCGGTGCCGTCGAGGGTCTCGAAGTGCAGGTGGGCGCCGAGGGCGGCCTGGGTGACGGGCAGGCGGAGGATGTGGACGAGGTCGTAGCCGTCGCGGGTGAAGCGCTCGTCGGGCCGCACCCGCAGGTGGACGTAGAGGTCGCCGGGCGCGCCGCCCCGCGGTCCGGCCGCCCCCCGGCCGGGGACGCGGAGCGTGGAGCCGTTGTCGACGCCCGCGGGAACGTCGACGGTGAGCGTGCGCTCCTCGCTGCGCCGGCCCTCGCCCCGGCAGTCGGGGCAGGGGTCACGGATCTCCTGGCCCGTCCCTCCGCAGCGGCGGCAGGGGCTGGCGGTGACCATCTGGCCGAGGATGGACTGGCGCACCTGGCGCACCTCGCCCGGCCCCTGGCAGATCTGGCAGGTCTCGGGGTGCGTCCCGGGGCGGGCGCCCGAGCCCGAGCACGTCGAGCACGGGGCCGGCGCCCGCACCCGCACGTCGCTCTGGGTGCCGAACACCGCGTCGGTGAACGCCAGGTCGAGGGCCGTCTCCACGTCGGGGCC
>DASZOE010000574.1:0-3181 GCA_035550945.1 Acidimicrobiales bacterium | reverse complement strand
TTCACCACCTGGGCCTACCGGGTCACCACCAACACGTGCCTCGACGAGCTGCGCCGCCGCCGGCGCCGGCCGCTGCCCGGCCTGGGGCCGGCCGAGGAGGCGGCCACGGCCCGGCTCACGGGGTCGGCGTCGGGGTCGCCGCCCGGCATCCCGGTGGAGGGTAGAGGCTCGGCGACGGCCGCGCTGAGGGCGACGAGCTCGGCGACCGTCGCCCCGCAGGCCTCGCATCCGGCCACGTGGGCGGCCAGCTCCGGCGCCTCGCCGTCGTGGTAGGCGCTCAGGTCCTCGAAGCTGGGGTGGTCGTCCATGGTCACGTTGTTCGACGGTCGGCGGGGGGAGAGGGGTTCCCGGCTCCGTGCCCGAACGGAGTGCCCGCTCCGGGCCCGAACGGAGTGCCGGCTCCGTGCCCGAACGGAGTGCCGGCTCCGTGCCCGAACGGAGTGCCGGACAGGAGGGGCAGGAGGGCGGCCCGGCCGCGTGCGATGCGGGACCGGACCGTCCCGACCGGGACGTCGAGCACGGCGGCGATCTCGTCGTAGGACAGCTGGCACAGGTCCCGGAGGACGACCGCGGTGCGGAAGTCGGGGGGGATGGCGGCCAGCGCGGCGTCCACGTCCAGGCGCACGGCGACCCTGTCGCCCGGGTCGGAGGCCGCCGAGGGCCGGGCCGCGGCCGCCTCCTCGGCCGGCCCCAGGCCGGGCACCGGCCGGCGCCGGCGGCGGCGCAGCTCGTCGAGGCACGTGTTGGTGGTGACCCGGTAGGCCCAGGTGGTGAACGCGGAGCGCCCGTCGAAGCGGCCGAGCCCCCGGGCCACGGCGACGAGCGCCTCCTGGCAGGCGTCCTCGGCGTCGGTAGGGTCGCCGGTGAGGCGGCGGCACAGCGCGAGGAGGCGGGGATGGTGGCGGCGCAGCAGCGTGTCGAGGGCACCGGTGTCCCCGGCCCGAGCCGCCCGCACCAGCTCCTCGTCGCCGGGGCCGGCCTGCGTGGCCCGAACGCCGGGGCCGGCCTGCGTGGCCCGAACGCCGTGGCCGGCCTGCGTGGCCCGAACGCCGTGGCCGGCCTGCGTGGACCGGCCTCCGTCGTTCACGAGGTGAGGCGCACGTCCCGGACCGAGACGGCGTTGTCCGCGCCCAGCTCGGTGATCCAGACCAGCACGACCGAGCCCCGCGTGCCCCCCAGGTCGAAGGTGGCGCTGCCGTCGATGCCGGTCCGGGTGGCCACCGCCCCCCCCCAGTCGCCGGGGGGCGCGGCGGGCTTGGCCACGTCGGCCACGTACACGCTGGCGCTCCAGCCCCGGGCCGCGGAGGTGACCGTGAGCTCGCCGAGCTCCTGTGGGCCGTTCAGGTTCAGGAGGAAGCCGACCCCGCTCTTCAGCCCGCCGAACCGTCGGTTGCCGTACTGTTCCGTGCTCCACGTGGTTGCCGGGTCGCCGTCGGTGAGGTTGCCGAGCTCCTCGTCGTGCTCCTCTCCGCTTCCCGGCGGAGGGTCGAAGGCCGCGGCCGAGAGCACGGCGACCGCGTCGGACTGGGAGCCGCCGCCGTTGTCGGGGGACTTGAGCAGCCGCTGGCCGGTGTCGGACCGGGCGAAGAGCACGCCCACGATGCCGAGGGTCACGGCCAGGACGACGATGACGGTCACGGGGACCATCCACGACCGCTCGGTCTGGGCGAAGCTCGGGGGCGCACCCCCGGGTGGCGTGTCGTCCCGCCGGACGGCGGGCACGGCGTCGTCGGGGCCGAGGTCCACCGAGAGCAGTGCGCTGTGCATCTCCGCGGCGCTGGGATACCGCCGGTCGGGCGACTTCTCCATGGCCCGCAGCACGACTGCCTCCAGCGGCCGGGGGATGCCGGCCCGGACCTGCCGGGGCGAGAGCGGGGTGGCCGTGGCGTGCTGCATGGCGACGGCCACGTCGGTGTCGCCGAGGAACGGGGCCCGGCCGCAGAGCATCTCGTAGAGCACGACGCCCAGGGCGTACACGTCGGACCGCCCGTCGACGGCGTCGCCGTTGACCTGCTCGGGCGACAGGTACTTGGCCGTGCCCACGATGGCGCCGCTCTGGGTCAGGTCGTTGGCCAGCGCGCTGCCGCTGGCGTCCTCGACGGCCTCGATGGCGGCCTTGGCGATGCCGAAGTCCGCGACCTTCACCCGCTCGTCCTCGGTGAGCAGGATGTTGCCGGGCTTCACGTCCCGGTGGATCACGCCCGAGCGGTGGGCGTAGTCGAGGGCGTCGGCGACCTGGCTGGCCACGTGGATGGCGCGCAGGGGGGTGAGGGCACCGCCCTCGGCCAGCTCCTGGCGGAGGTTGTGCCCCTCGACCAGCTCCATGACGATGTAGGCCACGTCGTCGTCGGCGCCCGTGTCGAAGGTGGCGACGATATTGGGATGGGCCAGGCGCGCCGCGGCGATCGCCTCCCGCCGGAACCGCTCGAGGAACGACTCGTCGGCGGCCAGGTGGGCGTGGAGGACCTTGACCGCGACGCGCCGCCCGAGGACCTCGTCGTTGGCCTCCCAGACCTCGGCCATGCCGCCCCGGGCGAGGGGACGGACGAGCCGGTAGCGACCCCCCAGGACGCGCTCGGCGTCGATGTGGCGGGCCTCGGGCACTGGGGCAACGCTACCGCGTCACCCCATACTCCCTCCGTGCGGGGCCGGCGGTCGCCGGCTACGCGACCTGGTACGCGACCCCAATCGTCCGGGGTCCGGCATGCGTGCCGATGACCGCCCCCAGGTCGGCGATCACCAGCCGCTCGCGGGGCAGATGGCGGGTGAGGAGCTCGCAGAGGGTCTCGACGTCGGGAGCCTCGCCGGAGATCACGGCGACGTCGCCGGCGGGGCTGTCGGCCGCGACCTTGTCGGCGAGCCAGGCCAGGGCCCGGGCCCGGGTGCGCTGCTTGGGGCCGGGCTCCACGGCCCCGTCCCGCACCTCGATCACGGGCTTGACCGAGAGGAGCGAGCCGAGCAACGCCTGGGCCGCGCCGATGCGCCCGCCCTTCTTCAGGTTCTCCAGAGTGTCGAGCGTGCCGTACACGCGCGTGCGCGGGACCAGGTCGTCGGCCGCGGCCGCCACCTCGTCGACGCCGCCCCCGGCCTCGGCGGCCCGGGCCGCGGCGAGGACCATCATGCCCAGTCCCATGGTGACCGACCGGGAGTCGACGACCCGCACCGGCAGACGGTCCCGGAG
>DASZOE010000573.1:0-2878 GCA_035550945.1 Acidimicrobiales bacterium | reverse complement strand
GCCCACGATGAGCTCGTGGGCGACGGGGTCGTCGTTGCGGACGACGAAGCGCACGGTCGTCCCCACCGGCACCTCGATCCTCTCCCTCGAGAACTTCGACCAGCGGGCGGTCAGCGTCACCGCCCTCTCTGCCTGGGCCGTGCCGCGGGCGGGAGCTGCACACGCCGCCAGCGCGGCCACCGAGACGAGGGCCAGGAGGGCCCGCCTTCTCATCGCGCCCGGCGCCCGACGAGGGCGCCCCCGCCCAGGGCCGCGGCCACCGCGCCCGCCCCGGCCACGACCAGGAGGAGGCCGGTCCCGGTGACGCCTCCGCCGGACCCGGTGTCGCCGACGGTCGAGAGGAGGTCGAGCCCCGCGGCCCGGCGGGAGGGCTGACCCTCGCCCGACGCGTCGACGGCGAGGTCGTACGTCAGCTCGCCCGGGGAGGCCGCCACCTTGAGGTACGAGAGCCACATCGACTCGGGGACCCACTCCATGCCCTTGTCCGACCGCAGGTCGGCCAGCAGCGACTCCGAGGCCGGCTCCTGGCGCTCGACGGTCAGGCCCGCGCCGTCCCCCCCGGCCCGCTGGGCGGGCCGGCGGTCGGTGAGCAGGAAGACGTCGGCGTCGATCTGCTCGGCCGGGGTGCGGCCCAGTCCGAGGATCCGCAGGGGGACCCAGGGGTTCGTCGTGGGAATGGTCAGGTGGATGGGGATGCCGTCGCCGATGGCGAGGTTGCGGTCCCGGGCGGCGTCGGCGTCGAAGCGGGCGGCGAGGAAGATCGGGCTGCGCTCGGCATAGAAGTCGAGGACCTCGGGGGCGTCGGGCGTGAGGTTGAACCCGTTGGCCGTCGCCCACTCGCCCACCGCCACGCCGCCGCCCTCGAGCACGGTGAGGTCCAGGGCGTCGACGCGGGTCTCGAGCAGGACCTCGGCCGGTGCCGACGCGGCCACCTCCCGCACCGCGCTGTCGGCGGCGAGGGAGCGCGCCGGCGTCACCTCCCTCACCAGGCGCTGGAGCGTCCAGTCCCCGCCGCGCTCGACGTTCGAGGGGACGCCGGGCAGCGGGACGATCGAGCCGAAGGCGCCACCGGCACCGGCGAAGCTGAAGGACGTCACGTAGTGCTCGACGCCTTCGTGGTAGGCGGCGAGGGTCGTCGTCTTCACCAGGTTCACCGTGCCGTTGCGGCCGATGAGCCCGCCGCACGCCAACGCGGGAACTGCCCCCACCACCACCGTGACCACCGCCGCCGTCACCACCACGAGGACCCTGCGCATCGTCGACCTCCACTGGAGCGGGCGCTCATCGCCCGGTTGAAGGAGTTGGACGACGCCCGGCGGCGCCTGGTTCCCGGCGCCCCGGTGTTCGCCGGAACGTCAGGTCAAGGAGTGGAAGCGGAGATCGCCCTCCGCCGGCGGCCCCGACGAGCAGGCCAGCCGGAAGGTGGCGCGGAAGCGGACGATCCGGTCGTCGGAGTCCCTGACCAGCTCCCGAACCGTCGCCATGACCTCGGGCCGGGCGCACGGCACCACGTGCTCGTCCACGATCCTCGTACCCGCTGCCTGCGAGGTCGTCCGGGTCACCCGGGCCGGGACCGTCGCCGGCGGCCGTACACCCTCCTGAGGGATGTCGAAGGCGAGAGCCCAGAAGTAGCGGCGGTCGCCTCCGTCCCGCTCGGTGACGTTCACCGTGTAGTCGTCCGACTGGAGGTCGTCGATGCTCGAGCCGTCCTCGCCGTCCACCAGCTCGAGGCGGTCCACCGTGCCGCCGGTGATCGTCAGCGACGTCCTGCCCTCGCCTCCGGTGGCCGTGGGGTCGCCCAGGTCGTCGGGAAGGGCGACCGGGCCGGGACCGCCGAAGTCCCACCACTCCTCCTCGATCCGGAGGGCGCCGGGCGCGTCCGGGCTGGTGAGGAAGGGCCAGCTGAGCTTGCGCACGCGGCCGTCGGCGTCGATCCAGAGGTGGGCGTCGAGCGTCTTCTCGGGGACGAAGGTCCACGCCGACAGCTCTTCGGCGAGAGGGGGGTCGAGCTGGCGGGTGGCCCGGTCGCGGTCGAGGGCGATCCGGTAGCGGCGGGTCACCGCCCCGTGCTGCCTGCTCGTCCCGCCGGCGACGACCTCGACCAGGAGGGCGTCGACGATGGCACGCCGGTCGTCCTCGGACGGGAGGTGCCCGGGGGCGCCCGAGTCCCGCCGCCGACCGAGGAGGACCGACGGGACCGGGTCGTCGACCTCCCGGCCCTTGCGGGGTGCCTTGTCCCAGGCCCCGCCGGGCGGGCGCTCGAACTGGAACCGGCCGGCGACGAAGACCTCGACCGCAGGCTCGTCGCCGAGCGTCTGGCGGCCCCGGAACCGGTTCTGGCCGAAGTCGGCCACGCCCTCGCTGCGCAGCAGGACCTCGCGCACCCCCGGGCCTTCCCGGACCACCGTCCTCGCCACCCGGGCCGTCGCCGCCGAGTCCTCCGGCCGCCAGCCCAGTGCCCGGACCACGAGCGGGCGGGCGTCAGCCGCGTCCGCGGGCGGCGGCCCGTCGTTCCCCGGGGAGCAACCGCCGATCAGGACGGCGACCACGGCGACCGCCCCGCCGGCCGCGGCCGCCCGCCTCATCCCCCGGTGAGCGGTCGGCGGGGCCCGATGGTGTCCATCCACACGGGGTCGTAGCCGGCACCGCGGAGCACGCCGGCCACCTCGTCGGGCGAGCGGGTGTCGCTCACCTCGAACTGGGGCTCGGCCTCGCTGGGCTCGGCGTAGCCGCCCGGCTCGGTGTGGGACCCGGCCGACATCTGGGTGATCCCCAGGCGCAGGAGGCCGTCGCGCAGGGCCGGGGGCTCGCGGGTGGAGAGCGAGATGCCCACGTCGGGGAGGGCCAGGCGCAGGGCGCAGACGAGCTGGGCCAGCTC
>DASZOE010000572.1:0-4150 GCA_035550945.1 Acidimicrobiales bacterium | reverse complement strand
CCACGAGGGCGCGGAGGGCGTCGCGGTGGCCCTCCCCGGCGGGCGTCGTCTGCGCCGTCGCCAGCATGGTGTCGAGCAGGGCGCCGAGGGCGAGCACGTCGGACGCCGGAGTGAGCGGCGCGCCCTCGGCCCGAGCGGCGTCGACGGCGGCGGCGGGGAGCGGGGCCTCGGCCACCGGTGGCTCTCCGGCCCGGGCTCCGTAGCCGAACCCGCACAGGACGGGCCGCCCGTCCGGCGCGAGGAGGACATGCCCGGGCACGACGGCCCCGTGCACGATCCCGAGCTCGTGGAGGTCGGCGAGGGTGACCGCGACCTCGGCGACCACGGCCGCCACCTCCTCGTCGGTGAGGTCCGAGGCCCGGGCCAGATCGGGCCCGTCGACGCGTGCCGTGGCCAGGACGGGGTCGTGGGGCGGTCCCTCGAGGGCCACGAGCTGGACCACGCCGGGGAGCTGAGCAAGGGCCAGCAGCTCTCTCTCCCGCCGCAGCCGGGCGGCGGTGGCGGCATCCCCAGCCCTCTTCACGTAGGGCCGAGGACGGGCGGGCTGTTCAGCGGCGCCACTCATGCCGCACAGCCTACTGTGTCATCTCATGGTGTTCCAATATCAGGCAATCAGCAGGCCGTCTCTTCCGTTGCTCGACGGGGGGTGCCCGTCGCAGTTGCCGCCACCCGCACCTCGCCGCCGTCGCCGGGGAGTGCGGCGGCGAACAACGAGGAGACCGAAGCGTGGGCCCGCACCCGGACGTGGGGCGGACACCCGGACGCTCGTGCCGGTGCGACGTGCACCTCCACGTGGAGGTCCGAGAAGCGGCCACCGTCGAGGACGGCGAGGACCTGCTCGGTGGCCAGCCGGTGAACCGTGCCCGCGTCGAGGTCGATGCGCCCGCCTTCGTAGAACGCCCGGTTGCCGAGACCCGCGCTCGCCGCGTCGTTGGCCGCCGCGCTCACCGCGTTGGCGACCTCCCGTTGGCCCAGGAACACGATGGCCGAGTCGACGGCGATGGCGGCCAGCACGACGACGACCAGGACGGCCGCCGGGAACAGCAGGAGCACGCTCCCCTGCTCACCCGCCGGGGCGCTACGGCGCGAGCGTGTCACAGCGATCGGCGCCGAGCGGGACGCCGCTGCGGTAGGGGTCGACGAGCTCCGAGTGCCGGGCCCGGGCCGTGAAGCCGTGACCGAAGCCGCCGATCCACGGCAGCGTGACGGCGGGGATCGGATAGGCGGCGGTGACGGTCATCCGCTGGCAGCGGGCGAACGCGGACGACGACGGCGTCAGCTGGAGGCGGCTCGGCTCCCGACCTCCCGCCCGCACCACCTCGTCGGCCGCGCCCCGGGCCGCGGCCCACCCGTCGGCGGCGTTCTCGGCCTCCACGTAGGCCCGAGCTGCTTCCCTCGCGGCCGACGCCACCGTCATCTTGGCGTCGACCACCGCCCACGCGTTGGTGACGAGAAGGACGCCGACGACGAACACGAGGAGGCCGAACGGGATGGCTTCGATGCCCGCGATCTGGCCGGACTCGTCGGGTGGGCTACGCACGCCGCCGATCATCGGAAGCGCTCGACGCGCACGCGCACCGTGCGGTCCAGCTCGCTGAAGGCCAGGGGTCCGGCGACGGCGGGGAGCAGGAAGGAGGGGTTGCGGGCCCGGACCCGCAAGGAGACGGTGTGGCCATCGAGGGCCCATGTGAAGGTGACCCGGTCCGCGTAACGCCCGAGGGCCCGGCGGGCATCGGCCTCGGCTCGGCCCACGGCCCCGCGGTCGCCCTGGGCGGCCGCCACCCGCCGGGCCGCGTCGTAGGAGACCGACGTCACCACCGACGTGGCGTACAGGTTGTAGAGGACTTGGACGGCGAAGAGGAGCAGGGTGAGGAAGACGACGAGCCCGAACCAGGCGGACAGGACGCCGCCGCCCCGCTCGTCGTGCTCCTCCCGGTCAGCCCCCGATCTTGGTGATCTGGCTGTCGGTCTGGCTGGAGGCATTGCCCCAGATCTCCTGGAAGCCGACCCACATGAGAGCTCCCAGGGCGGCCATGATCAGGACGGCGATGGCGGTGGAGATGACTCCTTCGCCGGACTCGTCCCGGACGAGCTTGTTGGCAAGGTTGCGGAGCCGGACCGAGGCCCGCAGCAGCATGTCTTCCACGATGGATTGCTCCCTTCTGGATCAGGAACCGGAGAACAGGCGGAGGGCGGCGAGGAAGGGGATGGCGAGGAAGAGGACGCCCGGCAGCAGGGCGGCGACCGTCACCACGATCCAGACCTGCTGGCCCCGGCGCTCCGCGGTCTCGACCAACTCGCGCTGCACGTCTCGCCGTATGGCACGGGCCTCCTCCGAGAGGAGCCGGCCGAGGTCGCCGGCCTCACGGTTGAGGGCCAGCACGGGAATCAGGCGATCCACTGCGGGCACGTCGGCCAGGCGGGCCCACTCTCGGAGGGCCTCTATCTCCGACAACCCCTGGCGGACGCGACCGCAGACCCGGGCCAGGTCACGAGCGGCGTTGCCCCGGCCTCGGTCGGCCAGGCGGTTGAGGGCCGCGCCCAAGGAGAAGCCGGCCGACAGCAGCATGGCGAGCTGCTCGGAGATCACCGGGAGCTCGAGGAACAGACGCCGCTTCCACGCCTCGGACGCGCTGGCGACCTGCTGCTCCAAGATGAGGAACGCGAGCGCAGCCCCGCCGAAGATGAACAGCAGCGCGGCCGCCATAGGAGGCCGAAGGGCGACCGTGAGCAGGCACCCGAAGCCGAAGGCGGCCGCGCTCCACCCGAGCTGGCGGACCCGGAACGCGGTGACGTCGAGCGGTGAATGGATGCGCTCGAGACGGGTGGCCATCTCCTCGCTGACCCCGAGAGCCCGGGCCAGGCGTTCGCCGGAGACGCGGCACAACGGCCCGATCACGTCACGGAACGACTCGACCGAGAGAAAGAGGGCCCGGGGCCTGGGCGTCATTCCGCCCGGCGCATAGGGATGCAGGCGATCCAGCAACGACACCCGCGAGAACCACCGGGCCTCGGACAGCAGGAGCGTGGCGCCGACCCACAGCGCGAACCCCGAGGCGACCACGATCCTCACGACGCCGGCTCCGGAGGACCCCCCACGTCAGTCATGGAAGACCCGCTCCTCCTCGGGCAGGCGCATGATGCGACCCGACCACAGCCAGCACCCGAGCACCATGGCCAGGGCGACCACGACACCGACCTGCCCACCCGACGTCTGGTAGGCGGCGCGGCCGTCGCCGATGGAGAGGCCGGCGAGAGCCATGCCGAAGGGGACGAAGAGCACGAAGCGGCGGGCGAAGCGGACGCCGGCCTGCCTCGCCTCGGCGTCCTTGCGCCCCTGGAGGTGGGCCGTTCGGTCTTCGACGAGGGCGGCCAGACGTCGCTCGAGATCGCCGCCGCCCACCTCGTGGGCGACGAGAAGGGTCTCGCAGGCGGCGTCCGCGGTGGCGTCGGCCAGGCGCCCCTTCAGCACGGACACGGTGCGGGAGAAGTCGGTGGAGATCAGCCATTCCCGGTGGGCGGCGGCAAAGGCGGGGCGCATCTCCTCAGGGCTGCTGCGGCCCACTTCGAACAAGGCCTGGGGAACGGAGCGACCGAGCGACCCGGTGAGCAGAGTCAACTCCTCGATCATGTGGGGCCAGGCCTCGGCGGCCCGGCGGCGGGCGGCGCGACGGCGGCCCCGGTAGGACGCCAGCGGGTAGCTGGCCGCGGAGGCACCGACCAGCACGGCCGGGACGGGCAGGCCGAAGATCGCATAGGAGAGGACCGTCCCGAGCACGAACAGCACCGCCATGACCGCGGCGAACTCGACCAGCCGCACGTCCTCGAGGCCGGCCTGGACGAGCCACTGTCCCGCCCGTTGCCGTCGCCGGCGCACGCCCGCCGGGCCCGGCCGCGGGGCCAGACCGCGCCATCCGAAGGCCCAGGCGCTGTAGAGCAGGTAGACGCCGTAGCCGCCGGCGAGGGCGATGGCGAGCCCGGTCACGGCGCCGGTGCGGCTCGGCCCGAACGCCGCCGCGAGGCAGGTGCACGGGTGCTGGTCGGGGTCGGCGGCGGCGGCGGAACCGGTGCTCGGGCGGCGACGGCGTCGTCCGTCCGGACGTCGAGCAGTCCCCGGACGTCGTAGCCCGCCTCCTCCAGGGCCGCGGCC
>DASZOE010000571.1:0-7884 GCA_035550945.1 Acidimicrobiales bacterium | reverse complement strand
GCTCCAACCTGCTCGTGGCCGACCGCGGCTTCCCGGGGCTGGCCGTGGTGCTCGGCGAGGGGTTCGCGGCGATCACCGTCGAGGGGACCGAGGTGCGGGCCGGCGGGGCCGTGAGCCTGCCGGTCCTGGCCCGCCGCACGGCCGCCGCCGGCCTCACCGGCCTCGAGTGGGCGGTGGGCGTCCCCGGCTCGGTGGGCGGAGCGGTGCGCATGAACGCGGGCGGCCACGGGTCGGACGTGGCCGCCACCCTCGTCTCGGCCCGGGTCGTCGACCTGACCGGCGCCCGGCCTGCCTGGCCCGAACGCAGTGGCCGGCCCGACCTCGAGGGCGAGGTCCCCGTCGACCGGCTGGCCCTGGGCTACCGGCGCTCCGCCCTCGGCCCGACCTCGGTCGTCGTCGCCGCCCGCTTCGGCCTCCGCCCCGGCGACCGGGAGGCCTCCGAGCGCGAGATCGCCGAGATCGTCCGCTGGCGACGGGAGCACCAGCCGGGGGGGAGCAACGCCGGGTCCGTCTTCGCCAACCCCCCGGGCGACGCCGCCGGCCGCCTTGTCGAGGCCGCCGGCCTCAAGGGGTTCCGGCGGGGATCCGCGTACGTGTCGCCCAAGCATGCCAACTTCGTGCAGGTGGACGTTGGAGGGTCGGCCGACGACGTGCGGGCTCTGATCGAAGAGGTGGCCCGGATCGTGTTGGAACGGAGCGGCGTCCGCCTCCAGCTCGAGAACCACCTCGTCGGTTTTGGCCCGGAGGCCCCGTGACCAGCGACGATGACGTGAACCTCAACCATCGCTCGAGGGTTACGGAGGCCGAGGGCCGGCGCCCTCGCCCTCCTCTGGGGGTCGATCCCCGGCTGCGACAACGCTGGGTCGAGACCCGGCGCCAGGAGGGTCGGCGGCGCCTCCGGATCGTCGTCGGGGTCCTGTCCGTCGGGGTGTTGGGAGGCGCGTCGTGGGGCGCGACCCGGTCGCCGCTGCTCGACGTCGACCGGGTGGTCGTCGAGGGAGCGGCCCGCACCGGCGCCGCTGCCGTGCGTGACGCCTCGGCGATCCGGTCCGGGCAGGCGCTGCTCGACGTCGACCCGGGCGCGGCCGTCCGCCGGATCCGCACCCTGCCCTGGGTGCAGCGGGCCGAGCTCCGAAGGGACTGGCCGGGCACCGTCCGCATCCGGGTCACCGAGCGGGCTCCCGTCGCCGTCACCAGGGCGAATGGCGGGGGGTGGGCCCTCGTCGACCGGTCGGCGCGGGTGCTCGGAGTGGTCCCCGAGGCGCCTCCCGGACTGGCCGTCGTCGACGGTCTGCCGGAGGCCGGCGCCCCCGGCACGGACCTCGGCGGGGGAGCCACCGAGGCCATCGCCGTGCTCGACGCGCTGCCCCCTGCCCTCGCCCCCCGGGTGGCCGCCGTGGCCGTCGGCGCCGAGGGCATCTCGCTGCGGCTGGCCCCCGGTGGGGAGGTCCGGCTGGGGACCGCCGACGCGGTGGAGGAGAAGCTGCGGGCCGCCCTCACGGTCCTCGGGGTGGTGGACGGGCACACGGTGGCCACCCTCGACGTGCGTATCCCCGCCGCTCCAGTGTTGACTCGCCGGTGAAGGATCTATAGAGTGTCGACCCCAAGGACAGGTTGACATAACTCTCAACCTGAAGTGGAGGTCGAGACTGGCCGGTGACCGGGGGGTCGGTGGCATGAGGGGGCAACAGCTCGCCTCGGCCGTCCGCTCCGAGCACCCGCCGGCGGAGGCCCGGTGAGGACAGGCCCTCGGTGAGGACAACCCCACGGTGAGGACGAGCACGGGACAGCGTCGGTCGACCTCGATCGGCAGCCGCGACCGGTCACGAGCAGTGGCCGTCACCTATGACCACGGAGGACAGACGATGATCGGCGCACCCCAGAACTACCTGGCCGTGATCAAGGTGGTGGGGATCGGCGGTGGCGGCGTGAACGCCGTCAACCGCATGATCGACGCCGGGCTCAAGGGCGTGGAGTTCATCGCCGTCAACACCGACGCCCAGGCGCTGCTCATGAGCGACGCCGACGTCAAGCTGGACATCGGCCGGGAGCTCACCCGGGGCCTGGGGGCGGGGAGCGACCCCGAGGTCGGCCGGCAGGCGGCCGAGGCCCACCGCGACGAGATCGAGGAGGTCCTCAAGGGGTCCGACATGGTCTTCATCACCGCCGGCAAGGGCGGCGGCACCGGCACCGGCGGCGCCCCTGTGATCGCCGAGATCGCCAAGTCCCTGGGCGCCCTCACGGTCGGCGTCGTCACCCGGCCCTTCGCCTTCGAGGGCCGCCGCCGGGCCGTCCAGGCCGAGACCGGCATCGCCACCCTGAAGGAGAAGGTCGACACCCTCATCGTCATCCCCAACGACCGCCTCCTCTCGGTGTCGAACGAGAAGACCTCCGCTCTCAACGCCTTCAAGATGGCCGACGAGGTCCTCCTCCAGGGCGTGCAGGGCATCACCGACCTCATCAACACGCCCGGCCTGATCAACACCGACTTCGCCGACGTGAAGATGGTCATGAGCAACGCCGGCTCCGCCCTCATGGGCATCGGCTACTCCTCGGGCGAGGGTCGGGCCCTCAACGCGGCCCGGGCCGCCATCTCCAGCCCCCTCCTCGAGTCCTCCATCGAGGGGGCCCGGGGCATCCTGCTCAACATCTCCGGTGGCAGCGACCTCGGCCTGTTCGAGGTCAACGAGGCGGCCGAGATCATCCACGACGTGGCCCACCCCGACGCCAACATCATCGCCGGCATGGTCATCGACGACGCCCTCGGCGACGAGGTCCGGGTCACCGTGATCGCCGCCGGCTTCGACCGTTGGGACGACGGCCGCCAGCCGGTGGTCGAGGAGGCCCGTCCGGCCACCTCTCTCGGGCTCAACGAGGAAGAGGACGACCTGTTCGGCCAGGGTCCGGGTCCCCTCGACCTCGAC
The DNA here is from genome assembly GCA_035550945.1 of Acidimicrobiales bacterium. Lineage (GTDB taxonomy): Bacteria > Actinomycetota > Acidimicrobiia > Acidimicrobiales > AC-14 > DASZOE01. The sequence goes on along the minus strand of DASZOE010000571.1, from coordinate 4,960 downwards.
GAGGAAGACGACTTCGACGTTCCGTCGTTCCTGAAGTAGGAGCGACCGGGGCGGATCGGCGGAGCGGCGGAGCGCGCCGAGCGCCGAGCCCCGGGTCACTCCACGTCGGCGTCCTCGTCCAGCGGGCGTACCTCGACCTCGGAGACCATGCGCTCGATCTGCGGGCGTTCGCCGGTGGCGAGGCCCCTCCTCGTGACGTTCAGGGCGGCGGCGGCGGCGCCGAGGCGGAGGGCGTCCTCCAGCTTCTCGTGGCGGGCCAGGGACGTGGCCAGCCCCGCGGTCATGGAGTCGCCCCCGCCCCGGGGATCGACCGCCTGCAGAGGTGGGACGAGGACCTCGACGATGGTGTCCTCGATCATCGCCAGCGTCGGGTCGTCGGCCCGGGAGACCACGACGTTGGCCGCTCCCTCGTCGTGCAGGTCGCGCATCGCCTTCAGCAGCTCCTTCTGGCCGTCCCCGTCGGTCCGGCCCGCCTCGACGAGCTCGTCGTGGCTCACCTTCAGGAGGTCGAGGCCCCCCGCCAGCGCGGCGGTGAGCTGCTCACCGGAAAGGTCGGCCACCACCGCGGTGTCGTTGGCCCTGAGGTCGTCGGCCAGACGGCGGTACACCTCGACGGGGACGACGTCGGGCGAGGGGGTGCCGGTCAGCACGCAGACGTCGGCCTCGAGGGCCTCCAGGATGACCGCGCCGTAGAGCTCGTCCACCTCGTGGCGGGAGAGCGACGGCGGGTCCATCTCGGCGACGACGTCGCGCTCCCCGCTGCGACGGTCGTGCACGTAGGCCGCGTTCGGCACCTCGGCCGAGACGACGTGCATCTCCACTCCCTCGCGCTGCACGAGCGACCGCAGCACGAGACCCGTCTCGCCGCCGAAGCAGCCGCACAGCTTCACGGGAAGGCCCAGGGTGCGGACCATCCGCGCCACCCACATCCCCTGGCCGCCGGCGTGGAGGTGCACGTCGGTCGCCGAGCCTCTGCTCTCGACGGTGACCGTGAGCAGGGGAGACGGCGAGAAGACCAGCACCCGAGGTGTGCGGTCCGTCACCGGAACCGCCTCTCTCTCCGTCGAAGCGTCGCCGTCACTGCACCGGCGCCGTCGCGCAGGCGCCGCGGTACCGTCCGAAGGGGCATGGCCACTGACTATCACTTCGTAACGGTGTGGAGGGTCGCCGGGACGACCGACGAGGTACGGGCGACCCTCCGCGATGGGACGTCCCTGCCCCGGTGGTGGCCCTCCGTCTACCTGAGCGTCCACCAGGTCGAGGAGGGCGGGCCCGATGGTCTCGGCACCGTGCTCGACCTGCACACCAAGGGGTGGCTCCCGTACACGCTGCGCTGGACCCTGCGAGTGACGGAGCCGATCACCGCCAGCGGCTTCGCCCTCGAAGCGACGGGGGACCTCGAGGGAACCGGTCGCTGGACGTTCGAGCAAGAGGGGCCCGAGGTCGTGATCGTGTACGACTGGCGGGTCAGCGCCACGAAGCCCCTTCTGCGCCGGCTCAGCTGGCTTCTTCGGCCTGCCTTCTCGGCCAACCACCATTGGGCGATGAGGCGGGGCGAGGAGAGCCTGCGCCTGGAGTTGCGGCGGCGTCGGGCCGCGAGTGACGAGGGCGACGGCGGATACCACCGCCGCCGCCCCCGACGTTCCGTTGGCTCCCGGGGGCGGGGGGGACGGACCACGGTTGACCGTCCGTGACGGCCAGCTACTTGGGCGGCAAGGTCTCCACGAAGCGCTCGGACCGCGCGATCCACGCCGCCAGATCGGCGTCCTGGGCGACGGCGTCGCCGGCGACCACGACCCAACCGCTCATCGGCCGGCCGGTCATGTCGAACACGCGGGCACCGGGCTGGGCGAGGGCGTCGTGCGTGGCTTGGGGCCCGACCCGGCAGATCAGGTCGCCGGCGATCACGCCGACGAGCATGTTGCCCGAGGTCATGAACCCGATGCCGCCGAACATCTTCCTCTCGGTGAGGTCCGGACGGGGCCCGAGCTGCTCGCGGATCCGGTGGGCCAGCCCCTCGTCGAAGGCCACGGCCGAGTGTACGTAGCGGGGCCGCCTCCGCTCGGGCGGATGTCGCCAGCCGCCAGCTCGGTCGCCCCCGGAACCCGAGTCGGACCGCGGGCCAGGACCGCAGCCCCCGCGGGCCCGACGGCGCCCGGAACCGGCGGGCGGGCATGCCCGAGACGGGCGGCGACGACCTGCTGCCCTGGGCCTGCTCGCCGTCGGCGGAGGCGGTCTGCTCCGGCCGGCCCCGACGGGTCCGTACTGCGCTGATACCGGCACCGCCCCGGCCGTGCCACGCTCCTGGGCGTGATCGACGTCGAGCTGCCGGGCGGCGCCCGGGCCCGCTTCACCGGGCGGACGGAGGGCGACCTCGGCCACGCCGGCGTCTACGTCCACGAGGTCACGCCCGAGGTGGCGGCCCGCCGGCGAGCCGTGCTCGACCTGCCGTGGACGTGGTTGCGCCAGGTCCACGGCGACGCCGTGGTGGTGGTCGACGGCCCGGGCCACCAGGCCGGGGCGAGGGCCGACGCCGCCGTCGCCACCGAGCCCGGGTGCGCCCTCGCCGTCCTCACCGCCGACTGCGCGCCGGTGGCCCTGGCCAGCCCCGAGGGGGTGATCGGGGCCGCCCACGCGGGTTGGTCGGGGCTGGCCGCCGGCGTCCTCGAGCGCACGGTCGAGGCCATGCGCGGGCTCGGCGCCTCCCGGGTGCACGCCGCCCTCGGCCCGTGCATCGGGCCGGAGTGCTACGAGTTCGGCGAGGAAGACCTCGAGCGGGTGGCGACGACGGTCGGTCGCGCCGTGCGGTCCCGCACGGCCACGGGCCGGCTCGCCCTCGACCTGGCCGCCGGGGCGCGGACCGTCCTGGAACGGCAAGGGGCCACGGTGGACGACCTGTCGGTGTGCACGGCGTGCGGGCCGGGCTACTACTCGTGGCGGGCGCGGGGCGAGTACCAGCGGCAGGCGTTGATCGTGTGGCGCTGACCGTCGCCCACGTGGCCGAGCGCCTGGCCATCGTGCGGGAGCGCATCGCCGGGGCCGGGGCCCGCCCCGACGACATCCGCATCGTCGCCGTCACCAAGGGCCAGGGGCCCGACGCGGTCGGCGCCGCGCTGGCCGCCGGTCTGCGCGACGTCGGCGAGAACTACGCCCAGGACCTCATCGCCAAGAGGCAGGCGGTGGGGGATGCGGCCGGTGACTGCCGCTGGCACTTCCTCGGCCACGTGCAGCGCAACAAGGTCCGCGTCCTGGCGCCGGCCATCGATCTCTGGCAGGCCGTCGACCGCATTCCGGCGGGCCGCGAGATCGCCCGGCGGGCGCCCGGTGCGGCCGTGCTGGTGCAGCTCAACGTGTCCGGGGAGAGCCAGAAGCACGGCTGCCTCCCGGACGACGCGCCGGCCCTGGTCGAGGAGCTGATGGCCCTCGGCCTCGACGTGCGAGGGCTGATGGCGATGGGCCCGACGGGGCCGCCGGAGGGCGCCCGTCCCGCGTTCCGACGCCTGGTGGGGATGGCCGAGCGCCTCGGCCTCCGCGAGCGGTCGATCGGGATGAGCGACGACCTCGAGGTGGCGGTGTCCGAGGGGGCGACGATGGTGCGCGTGGGCCGCGCCTTCTTCGGTCCACGCAATGGCGGCGCCCAACTGCGACGATAGGCTTGCGCCTGGACGGAACGGAGAACGTTCTGCGCCCGAAAGGTCGAGGGAGGAGCCTCCTCGGACCGGGGCGCACAGCTAGCTTTCCGGCTGTCCCGCAAGGAGGCAACAGCAATGGCATCGATCTGGCGACGAACGATGGTGTACCTGGGCCTCGTCGACGACGACGAGTACGAGGAGTACGAGCCCTACGAAGAGCCACCTCCGCCTGCACCGGTCCAGGCCCAGCGCCCGACGCCCCGACGCACGGCCATGCCGGAGCCCGCCTTCGAGCCCGAGCCGGCGTCGGTCGGTGTGCGCACGCTGCCCCGGGAGCCGGACAGCGGGGTCACCATCCAGCGACCGGCCGTCGTCCGCCCCATCACCGCGACGCAGCATCCCAAGGTGCACGTGGTCGCTCCCGGCGGCTTCAACGACGCTCAGGAGATCGGTGACAAGCTCAAGGCCAACCAGCCCGTCATCGTCAACCTCCAGGGCGTGAACCGCGACCTCTCCCGGCGGCTCATCGACTTCGCCAGCGGCCTCACCTACGGCCTCGGAGGACAGATGGAGCGAGTCGCCGAACAGGTCTTCCTCCTTACCCCGTCCAACGTGGAGGTCCCCGCCGAGGAGAAGAGGCGTCTGCAGGAGCGCGGGCTCTACCGCTCCTGATCCGTGGGCACCCTTCTCTGCCGGGCCGGCGAGGTCTACCTGATCATCCTGTTCGCCCGGATCGTCATCTCCTGGTTCCCGATCTCGCCGAACTCGGCCATGGCGTCGGTGTACGGCGTGCTGTACACCGTCACCGAGCCCGTGCTGGCGCCGATCCGTCGCATCATCCCGCCGACGGGCATGGGCGGCATGGGCCTCGACTGGTCGCCCCTGATCGCGACCATCGCCCTGGTGCTGGTCTCGAGGGCACTGTGCGCGTGAGCGCGGGCTCCGCGAACCGTTGGCAGGGCGTGCGGGCGTGCGGGTTAGCATCGGGGGGTGGGCGGCAGTCCGCTGGCAACCGCGCCCCGTACTTCTCCGACTCAGAGCCCTACCGACGGGCTCGACTGATGGGATGGTGACCTCGTGGTCCTGGTGAGCTTCGTCCTCGTCGTGGTGGCGGCGATCACCCTTGTGATCGGCCTGCTCCAGTCGGGGCTTGGGATCATCTACGTGTCCATCGCGTGCAGCGTGCTCGCCGGCATCGTGCTCTTCGTCGCGGTGCTGCGCGGCCGGCCCGAGCCCCGTGCCGCCGGCGCTCCCGCCGCCGCCCGTCCCGAGCCTGCGGGTGCACCGCCCGCGCCGGCCACCGCCGACACGTCCTGGCGCCCGTCGGC
>DASZOE010000570.1:0-10319 GCA_035550945.1 Acidimicrobiales bacterium | reverse complement strand
GGCCCGTGGGGATCCTGCTCGTCGTCCCCGCCGCCCTCGAGGCGGCGCGCGGCCTCCGGAGGGCGGCGCTCCGGGAGCGGGTGCAGAGGGCGGCGGCCGTGGTCTCGCCGGCGGTCGGGACCGCGTCCTTCCTCGCCTGGGTGGCCGTCCGCTACGACGACGCCCTCCTGCCCTTCCAGGTGCAGAACCGGGCCCACCTGCGCGGTGGGTTCGCGGATCCGGTCTCGACCTTCGTCCGGTCGACGGCCCGCCTGCTCGACGGCCACCTCCTCACCAACGGGATCCACGTGCCGTGGGTCGTGGTGGCGGTGGTCCTGGTGGTCGTGGCGTGCCGCCGCTGGCCGGCGGCCTACGGGGCCTACGCCGCCCTCTCCGTCCTCGTCGCCCTGTGCGCCCGCAACTGGGGCTCCTTCGAGCGCTACGCCTTCGGCGCCTTCCCCGTCGTCCTCGCCCTGGCCTCGGTCACCGCCGCGGCGTGGGCCGAGAGGACGACCCTGACCATCTGCGCCGCCGGGATGGCCTGCTACGCCACCGCGGCCCTCCTCCTGTACTACGTGCCATGAGCAGCACCAGGCGTCGAGGGGCCCACGGGGGGACCCCGAGGGACCGCACCCGCCGGCGGCGGCGCGAGGGATTGACGTCGGGCGAACCCGACGGCAGTACGATCGGAACCCGTGCCCCCTGAGAAGCCCCGAGACCTGAACGTCGTCATCATCGGTGCCGGCCCCGCCGGCCTGACCGCGGCCTGGCAGCTGGCAAAGGCCGGCTACACGTCGACCGTCCTCGAAGCCGACGACGTGGTGGGCGGCATCGCCCGCACCGCGGAGCGGGACGGCTGGCGGTTCGACATCGGGGGCCACCGCTTCTTCACCAAGGTCAAGGCCGTCGAGGACGTGTGGCACGAGATCCTCGACGACGACGACTTCCTCACCCGGCCCCGGATGAGCCGCATCTACTACAACAAGAAGTTCTTCGACTACCCCCTCAAGCCCATGAACGCCCTGAGAGGCCTGGGGGTCGTCGAGGCCGTCCGGTGCGTGGCGTCGTACGCCTGGGCCCGCATACGGCCGCCCAAGGACCAGAGCACGTTCGAGGGCTGGACGGCCGCACGGTTCGGCTACCGGCTCTACCGGATCTTCTTCAAGACCTACACCGAGAAGCTCTGGGGCGTGCCCGCCACCGAGATCCAGGCCGACTGGGCGGCCCAGCGCATCAAGAACCTGTCGCTCTTCAAGGCCATCACCAACGCCATCCTCCCCAAGCGCAACCAGAAGGACATCACCAGCCTCATCGAGGAGTTCCAGTACCCCAAGTACGGGCCCGGGATGATGTGGGAGCGCTGCCGCGAGCTGGTCGAGGAGCGGGGGACGAAGGTGATCATGCAGGCGCCCGTCACCCACGTGCACCACCAGGGGGGCAAGGCGGTTGCCGTGACCGCGGCCCCTGGCGGCACGCCGACCCGCTACGAGGCCAGCCACGTGATCTCGTCGATGCCCATCAGCACCCTGCTCAAGATCATGGAGCCGGCGCCTGCCGACGACGTGCTGGCCGCGGCCGACGCCTTGGGCTACCGCGACTTCCTCACCATCGCCCTGGTCGTCCCCGAGGCGGCGGGCTTCCCCGACAACTGGATCTACGTGCACTCGCCCGACGTGAAGCTGGGGCGCATCCAGAACTTCGGATCGTGGTCGCCGTGGCTGGTGAAGGAGGGCCGCACCTGCCTGGGCCTCGAGTACTTCGTGTTCGAGGGCGACGAGCTGTGGAACACGCCCGACGACCAGCTGGTCGAGCTGGGCACCCGCGAGCTGCGTCAGCTCGGGCTCCTCGACCCCACGACCAACGTGGAGGCGGGCTACGTCGTGCGCATGCCCAAGGCGTACCCGATGTACGACGCCACCTACAAGGCCAACGTGGGCCGGCTGCGGGCCTGGCTGGAGGAGAACGCGCCGAACGTCTATCCCGTCGGTCGCAACGGGATGCACAAGTACAACAACCAGGACCACTCCATGTACACCGCCATGCTGTCCATCGAGAACATCCTGGGCGCCGACCACGACATCTGGAACGTCAACGTCGAGGCCGCCTATCACGAGGAGAAGGAGAAGGAGAGCGAGCCGGCGGGGGCGGGCTGACCGCGTCGGAGTCCCGCACCACCGAGAACTCGCACCACAGGGGCAGGTGGTCCGAGACGCGCCAGCTCAGCTGTTGGCGGCTCAGCTCGGGGAACACGAAGGGGACGAAGTCGAACCCCCCGGCCCGCCCCGTGTAGCGCAGCGTCAGCAGCGGCGTCCCGGCGGGCGAGTCGAACCAGGCGACCTGGTCGTAGAAGCCACCGGTCTTCCCCGAGAAGACCGTACGGGGGACCTCGTTGAGCTCCGGCGGCGGGTGCAGCCCCGTCTCGGTGAAGGCCTTGTACGCGTCGTCGTCGATCCGGTCGATGTTGAAGTCGCCCAGCACGATGAGGTTCTGCCCCCACGATGCGATCTCCCCGGCCCAGTCACGGGCCCACCGGGCGATGCCCCGCAGCTCGGGCAGCCGGTCCTTGGGAACGTTGCCCCACAGGACGTGCAGCGTGACCAGGATGAAGGTCCGCCCCCCCGAGAGGAAGCTCACCGCGTAGGGGGTGCGGGCGAACTGGCGGGCGAGGTCACCGGCCCCCGCCCGCCCGATGTCCTCGTCGGAGAGGACGAGCTCGCAGGCCAGGCCCGAGAGGTTGGCGCGCCGGGTGTCGAACACGAACGCCAGACGTTCGTCGTTGCCGGCGGGGCCTCGCGTGACGTCGGTGAGGATGAAGCTCCAGTCCGGCCCGAGGGACTTCATCATGTGGCGGAGGGCGCGCAGGTTCCCCCTGACCTCCTGGATGGCCACCACGTCGAAGTGCGACACAATCTCGGTGATGAGCGCCAAGGCCCGCCGGTTGCGCTTGATCTTGTCCTTGGGCCCCGCCGCCCAGCTGTCGGCGAGATCGCCGAAGGCCCGGACGTTCCAGGTGCCGATCAGCAGGTTGCGGTCCAGGGTCTTGGCCGGGAGGGCGGACCGCAGGGCGGCCCGCAACCCCAGCACCTCGCTCTTCACCTCGTCGGGCATCGGTCCGGCACCCTCCTGCTGGTGCACGTCCGCCTCGACCATGACCGCCCTCCTCGGCGCGAGTATCGACCCGTCGCCCCGTCGATGCTACGGCGACGCCGGAGCAGCCTCCTGATGTGCGGGCGGGTCGTCGCCGCCCGCTGCACGACCGCCCTCAGCCTTCTCCCCGACGACTCGCGGTAGCGCCCTCTCGCCAGAGGGCGAGGCGCAGGCGCAACAGGCCGCCCACGCTGCGCGGGATGCGGCGGACGATCGAGGTCCGCGACGGCCGCGTCTCCTCCACGGTGACGGCGATCTCCCGGGCGGCGAGCCCCGCCCGTTGGGCTCGCAGGATCAGCTCGGTGTCGAACAGGTCGGTGCCGAAGCGCGAGATCCGCGCCAGCTCCACCAGTGGTTCCCGGCGCAGGACCTTCATGCCGTGGGTGTCCGAGACCTGCAGACCGAACCCCAGCCGCAGCACGGCGGCGAAGACCGACGTCACCAGCCGCCGGGACCAGGCCCGGGTGTCGACCGCCCCCTCTCCCCGCTTGCTGGCCACCACGATCGCGGGCCCCGCGGGGGCGGCGACCACGTCGACGGCCCGGTCGAGGAAGTCGAGGTCGTAGTAGTCCACGTCGAAGATCCCCACCATCTCGCCCCGTGCGGCGAGGAAGCCTTCCCGGAGGGCGCCGCCGTAGTCGGCCCGGTCGAGAGTGAGCACCCGCAGCTCGGGGATCTCGGCCGCCAGCTCCCGCGCCACCTTGGCGGTGGCGTCGGTGGAGCCGTTCTCGACGATCACGATCTCGAAGGGCCGTCCCCGCGACCGCAGACCGGTGACGACCTGGTGGACCGCAGGGGCCAGGTAGGCCTCCTCGTCGTGCGCTGGCATGACCACGGACAGCAGTGTCGGTCCCTCCCGGCGGCGCCCCGCCCGCCTCGTCGCCCCCCACCGGGGCACCGAGAGCGTAAAGGAGCAGGCGGCCCGGGTGTGGCCCACGGGGCGGTTCCCCGGGGCCACTACTCTTGGCGCCGTGGGTTCCCTCGACGCCGTGTTCAAGGCCTACGACCTCCGCGGCACCGTCCCCGACCAGTTCGACACCTCGGTCGCCCGTGCCGTCGGCGTGGCCTTCGCCCGCTTCGCGCGGGCGGAGCGGGTCCTCGTGGCGCGCGACATGGGGGAGTCGGGGCCGGGGCTGGCGGCGGCCTTCGCCGACGGCGTGACGTCCGCCGGCGTCGACGTCGTCGACCTGGGCCTGGCGTCCACCGACCTCCTCTACTTCGCCGCCGGCCACCTCGCCTCGCCGGCCGCCATGTTCACCGCGTCCCACAACCCCGCCAGCTACAACGGCATCAAGCTGTGCCTCGACGGGGCCCGCCCCGTGGGGCAGGACACCGGACTGGCCGAGATCAAGGCCATGGCCCAGGCCGGCCCGAACGGGACCGCCGGCGTCGCGCCGGGATCGGTCTCCTCGGCCGATCTCACCGACGAGTACGCCCGCCACGTGCGCTCCTTCGTCGACGTCTCCGTCCTGAAGCCCTTGCGGGTCATCGCCGACACCGCCAACGGGATGGGCGGATTGGTCGTCCCCAGGGTGTTCGACGGCCTGCCCTTCGAGCTCGAGGTGCTCTACCCGGAGCTCGACGGGTCCTTCCCCAACCACCCGGCCGACCCCATCAACACCGAGAACCTGAAGGACCTCCAAGGGCGCGTTCTCGAGACCGAGGCCGACGTGGGCCTGGCCTTCGACGGCGACGCCGACCGGGTCTTCCTCGTCGACGACCGGGCCGTTCCCATCTCGGGCTCGCTCACCACCGCCATCGTGGCCAAGGCCATCCTCGCGACCCACCCGGGCGCCACCATCATCCACAACCTGATCTGCTCCAAGGTCGTCCCCGAGGTGATCGTCGAGAACGGGGGTGTCCCGGTGCGAACCCGCGTCGGGCACTCGTTCATCAAGGCGGTCATGGCCGACACCGGCGCCGTCTTCGGCGGGGAGCACTCGGGCCACTACTACTTCCGTGACAACTACCGGGCCGACTCCGGCCTCGTCGCCGCCCTCGTCATCCTCGAGCAGCTCTCGCTCGGCGACCTTCCCCTCTCCGAGCTGCGCCGGCCCTTCGAGCGCTACGCCGACTCCGGGGAGATCAACGTCGAGGTGCCCGATCCCCAGGCCGTCATCGACCGCGTGGGCGCCGCCTTCCCCGAGGGCGAGCACGACCGCACCGACGGCCTCACCGTCGACCTCGGCGACTGGTGGTTCAACCTGCGGCCGTCCAACACCGAGCCCGTCCTGCGCATCAACGTCGAGGCGCCCGACCCGGAGGCCTGTCTTGCCCACACCGCCCGTCTCGTCGAGCTCGTGAAGGAGGGTGCCTGATGGCCCTCGATCCCCTCCTCCTCGAGATCCTCGCCTGCCCCGAGGACAAGGGCCCCCTGTACTACCTGGCCGACGAGAACGCCCTTTACAACCCCCGGCTCAAGCGCCGCTATTCGATCCACGACGACATCCCCAACATGCTCGTCGAGGAGGCGGAGACGGTCTCCGAACCGGAGGATCGCCGCATCCTGGCCAGGGTCGAGACCGAGGGCATCCGTCCCACCTTCGAGCCCCCGTCTTGAGCAGCACCCCGAGCACCCAGGTTCCCCTGGACAGCCAGGGGATGCTGGTCGCCGCCGCGTCCCTGCCCGAGCAGGTCGTGGTGGCCCTGGAGGCCGCCCGCCAGTACGAGAACCTCCCCGACCGTGACGACGTGGAGCACGTCGTCGTGCTGGGGATGGGGGGCAGCGCGGTGGCCGGCGAGGTCCTGATGGCGGCCGCCGGCCCCTATCTGCCGGTACCGGTCCTCGTGTTCAAGAGCTACCACGTGCCCGCCTTCGTGGGTGAGGGCACGTTGCTGTTCGCCATCTCCTTCTCGGGCGACACCGAGGAGACGGTGGAGGCGGTCACCGAGGCCGCCCTGCAGGGGGCCAAGGTGGTGGCCGTCACGGCCGGCGGGGAGCTGGCCCGCCTGGCTCGGGGTTGGGGCGCCCCCGTCGTCGAGGTCCCGGTCGCCATCCCCCAGCCGCGGGCCGCCATCGGCGCCCTCGCCGTCCCGCCCATGCTCGTGCTCGAGGACATCGGCCTGTTCCCCGGGGCGTCCCACTGGGTGGCGGCCGCGGCCGAGCAGCTCCGGGTGCGGCGCGACGCGCTGATGAAGCCGGGCAACCTGGCCGAGGAGCTGGCCCGCCGCATCGGCCGCACCTTCCCCCTGATCCACGGCGGGGGCGGGTTGGGCGCGGTGGCCGCCCACCGGTGGAAGAACCAGCTGAACGAGAACGCCAAGGTCCCGTCCTTCTGGAACTCCCAGCCCGAGCTGTGCCACAACGAGATCGCGGGCTGGGGCCAGCACGGGGATCTCACCCGCCAGCTGCTGACCCTCGTAGGCCTGCGTCACGACTACGAGCACCCCCAGGTCATGCACCGCTTCGAGCTGACGTATCGTCTCCTGGAAGAGGTCGTCGCCGGCATCGAAGAGGTGCGGGCCGAGGGCGACGGGGAGCTGGCCCAGCTCCTCGACCTGGTGATCGTCGGCGACTTCACCTCCATCCATCTCGCCCTACAGGCCGGGATCGACCCCGGCCCCATCCCCGCGATCGACCACATCAAGCAAGCGTTGGCCACGTCCGCGGGGGAGCGGCGCCGGTCAGAGGACACCGAAGGAGCCCCCTCCATATGAGCGCCGACCCGACCACCTACGACATCGCCGACCCGGCCCTGGCCGAGCTCGGCCGCCAGCGCATCGCGTGGGCCGACAGCCACATGCCGGTGCTGGCCAGCATCCGCGAGCGCTTCTCCAAGGAGCGGCCCCTCGAGGGCGTGACCATGGGAGCCTGCCTCCACATCACCACCGAGACGGCCAACCTCCTGCGCACCCTCGAGGCCGGCGGGGCCCGGGTGGTGGCCTGCGCCTCCAACCCCCTTTCCACCCAGGACGACGTCGCCGCCTCCCTGGCCCTCGACGAGGGCATCGCCGTCTTCGCCCGCAAGGGCGAGGACACCGAGACCTACTTCCGCCACATCGACGCCGTCCTCGACGAGCACCCCCAGGTCACGATGGACGACGGCTGCGACCTCGTCTCCCGCCTGCACATGGAGCGGGCGTCCCAGGTGGCGGAGGTGGTCGCCGGCACCGAGGAGACGACCACCGGGGTCATCCGCCTGCGGGCCATGGAGGCCGACGGGGCCCTGCGCTTCCCGATCGTCGCCGTCAACGACGCCGACACCAAGCACATGTTCGACAACCGCTACGGCACCGGGCAGTCGACCCTCGACGGCATCATTCGGGCCACGAACGTCCTCATGGCCGGCAAGGTCGTCGTGGTGGCCGGCTACGGCTACTGCGGCAAGGGCGTGGCCAGCCGGGCTCGGGGGCTGGGCGCCCAGGTCGTGGTCTGCGAGGTCGACCCTCTCCGCGCCCTGGAGGCGGTGATGGACGGCTTCCGGGTCGAGCCCATGGCCGCCGCCGCCCGCGAGGGCGACATCTTCATCACCGTCACCGGCGACCGCGACGTCCTGCGCCGGGAGCACTTCGAGGTCATGAAGGACGGCGCCATCCTCGCCAACTCCGGCCACTTCGACATCGAGATCGACCTCACCACGCTGGAGGAGCTCGCCGGCGAGGACGGGCGCCGCGAGGTCCGTCCCTTGGTCGACGAGTTCCTCGTGGGCGACCGGAGGGTCCTCCTCGTGGCCCAGGGCCGGCTGGTCAACCTCGGGGCCGCCGAGGGGCACCCGGCGGCGGTCATGGACATGAGCTTCGCCAACCAGGCCCTGTGCGCCGAGTGGATCCTCGGCCACCGGGAGGCGCTCGAGCCCCGGGTGTACGACGTGCCCGTCGAGATCGACCGGGAGATCGCCCGCCTCAAGCTCGACACCATGGGCGTGGAGATCGACAGCCTCACGGCCGCCCAGGCCGAGTACCTGTCCTCCTGGACGGTCGGGACGTAGCTCCGGCCCCCCCGGCGTTCTCGGTGACCGAGACCGCCAACCATTGGCGCTGAGCGTCCCCGGAACGGCGGGGCCCCGCCGTCACACCCCGTCCGTAGCCTGCCGGCGTGCTCCTGCCCACGTCGTGCCCGGTCTGCGGCGCCCTCGGGCCGGCCCCGTGCTCCTCGTGTGCCCGGGCCCTGGCGCCGGCACCGGCGCTGCCGCGGCCTCCGGGCGTCGACTCGTGCGCCTCGGCGTTCGCCTACGCCGGCGCCGGGCGGGAGCTCGTCGCCCGCGTGAAGTACCGGAACGCCCGGGCCGCCGTCCCCTGGCTCGCCGGGCGCATGGCCGCCGCCTTCGGGGCGGCCGAGGTCGACGCCGTCACCTGGGCCCCGACCTCGGCGGTCCGCCGCCGGCAGCGGGGGTTCGACCAGGCCCGGCTCCTGGCCCGCGCCGTCGCCCGGCGGGTGGGCGTCCCCTGCCGGGCCTTGCTCCGGAGGCGACCCGGGCCGGCCCAGACGGGCCGTAGCCGGGCCGAGCGCCGGGAGGGCCCATCCTTCGCCGCCCGCGGGCCGGTGCCGGCCCGCGTCCTCCTCGTCGACGACGTGGTCACGACCGGCGGCACGGTGGCGGCCGCGGCGCGGGCACTGCGGCAGGCCGGGGCGACGGAGGTCCACGTGCTGGTGGCCGCCCGCACGCCGGCGCCCGGGGCGTCCGGGGCGGACGTACACTTCGGGGGCCAGGCCCGGCAGGAGGGAGTGCGATGGACGTCACCATCCAGTGCCGCAACGCCGAGGTCCCCGAGCCTCTGCGGGCCGCGGCACGCGAGAAGGTCATCCGCGTGAGCCGGCACCTCGACGGGTGGGAGCACGCCGAGATCCACTTCTTCGAGGAGCGCAACCCCCGCATCACCGACCGGGAGATCTGCGAGGTCACCCTCCGGGGCCACGGCCACGTGGTCCGGGCCAAGGCCGCGGCGCCCGACACGCTCGCCGCCGTCGACAAGGTCGTCGAGAAGCTCGACCACCAGGTGGCCCGGCTCAAGACCCGGCTCATCCGCCGGTCGCACCCCCGGCGCTCGCCCGTCGTCTCCGACGGCCGGGGGCCGGACGCGCTCGGCGAGCCCGAGGCCGAGGAGGAGGACGAAGGGCCCCGGTTCGTCAAGAGCAAGCGGTTCGCGCTCAAGCCCATGACGCCCGAGGAGGCCGCTCTGCAGATGGACCTCCTGGGCCACGACTTCTTCTTCTTCACCAGCGCGGAGACCGGCCTGGCCACCGTCGTCTACCGGCGGCAGGACGGCGACCTCGGCCTCATCGACGGGGCCTAGGAGACCACGGTGCGCGACGCGGGCCCGGCGGCGGGTGGGATGGAGCCCATCCGGGTCCTGGTGGCCGACGACCACGAGCTCTTCCGGCGGGGCCTGAAGATGGTGCTGGAGGCCGAAGGCGACATCGTGGTGGTCGACCAGGCCGGCGACGGCGAGGCCGCGGTCACCAAGGTGGGCGAGCTGGCGCCCGACGTCGTCCTCATGGACGTGCGCATGCCCCACATGGACGGGCTGGAGGCCACCCGCCGCATCCGGGCCACCTTCCCGATGACCCGCATCATCGTCCTCACCGTGAGCGACGAGGAGGACGACCTCTTCGACGCGGTCAAGGCGGGCGCCAACGGCTACCTGCTGAAAGAGGTCTCCATCGAGGAGGTGGCCGACTCGGTGCGGGCCGTCATGGCCGGCCACAGCCTCCTGTCCCCCTCGATGGCGGCCAAGCTCATCTCCGAGTTCGGCTCGGCCGGCCCCCTCTCGCAGCCGCTCGGCGCCCTCGCCGGCTCCGGGCTCTCCGACCAGGAGCTCGAGGTCCTCAAGCGGGTGGCGCGCGGCCTGCCCAACGAGTCGATCGCCGCCGAGCTGTCCGTCACCGAGAGCGCGGTTCGCAACCACGTCGCCAACATCCTCGCCAAGCTCCAGCTCCGCTCCCGCCTCGAAGCCGCCATCGTCGCCCTGCAGGAGAAATAGTCCCTACCGTTCTGGCGGTGGTTCCCCACGCCAGGGCGCCAGGGCACGGCTATCCACCGCCGGAACGCAGGTCGACCGTCCGCCGGCGGAGGAGCGTGACGCCGCCCTGCTCGTAGACGGTCTCGAACTCGTCCCGGATGGTGTCGAGGACGGCCCTGGGCTCCGGGTCGAGAGACGTGGGGACGAAGACGTAGTCGACGGTGTCGGCCTCCGGCAGCCGTTCGCCTTCGTCGTCGAAGGTCCCCCAGTAGATGGCCTTGAACGGCGTGGGG
>DASZOE010000569.1:0-11556 GCA_035550945.1 Acidimicrobiales bacterium | reverse complement strand
GGCGGGCTCCGGGGGCGGGAGCACCTCCACGGCGGGCGCCTCGAGCACCTCGTCGAGGTCCCGTCCCTCCACGAAGCGCTGACGCAGGAAGCTCTCGTTGGCGGTGTTCTCGAGCAGGCGGCGCACGAGATAGGACATGCCGGGGACGAGATCGCCGACCGGCGCGTACACCCGCAGGCGCAGCCCCACCCGCCGCACCGCGGCGTGGACGGGCTCGGCCATCCCGTGGAGCATCTGGATCTCGAAGCCGTGGTCGGGGATCCCGCGGGACCGGGCGTACTCGACGGCGTAGGCCAGCGAGCGCAGGTTGTGGGTCCCGAAGGCGGCCCGCACGGCGCCATGGTGGTCGTGCAGGAGGCGGACGCAGCGCTCGAAGTTGGCGTCGGTCTCGTCCTTCTCCTCGTACACGGGCACGGGCCAGCCTTCGGCCCGGGCGACGACCGTCTCGGTGTCCCAGTAGGCGCCCTTGACCAGGCGCACGGTGAGGGGCGCGGGCCGCGAGGCCGAAAAGGCGATGAGGTCGGCCAGGTCGTCGCGCGAGTCCTTGAGATAGGCCTGCACGACCACGCCCGCCTCCATGTCCGCGAATTCGGGGTCGCCGAGCAACTGCCGGGCCAGGTCGAGGGTGAGGTCCTTGACGTCGTAGTGCTCCATGTCGAGGTGCACGAAGGCGCCCAGCGCCCGGGCCTGGCGGAGGATGGCCCGCAGCCGCCCCTTCGCCTGCTCCAGGCCGTCGGCCCGGGTCAGGGGGGCGAGGCGCGACGCCAGGGCGGTGGGCTTGACGCTCACGTTCACCCGGGGAAGCGGTCCGAGGTCGTCGGCCTCGAGGTGGTCGTCGGGCGCCCACCGGGCAGTGGCCGCGGCCAGCGTGTCCAGGAGCTCACCGACCCGCGCCGCGTAGCGGTCGGCCTCGCCCTCGGTGACCGTCTTCTCGCCGAGGAGGTCGACGGTGAAGGCGCTCCCCTGCCGCCACAGGCGCTCGAGCCCGGCCACGGCCTCGGACGGGCCCCCGCCCACGATGAACTGCTCGGCCACCCGGGCGATGTTGCGCCGGGCGAGGGTGGCGGCCGCCGCCGAGCCGAAGGGCAGGTGGTCGGCGACCCCCAGGCCCAGGTCGAGCATCTTCGGCACCTCGGGCCCGGTGAAGTACTCCTCGAGGTGACGCAGGACGTCGGCGTCGTCGGTGGTGGCCGGGAAGACGTCGACGAAGCGGAAGAGCTCGGTGCGGAACGACGGGTGGGACATGGCCCACTCGAGCATGTGCTCGCTCCACCACGACGACGAGACGACCCGCGACCGCTGCCCCGCAAGGCGGGCCAGGCGCCGGGCCAGAGCGGTCACATCGGCATCGAGCGGCGTGGGCATCCTCGCTCCAGGCTACGGCTCCCCCCGACCTAACCACCCGGTTCGGGGCACGATCGTATCGGCGATCCCCTTGAGCTGAGCCTGCACCTCGGTTCCGAGGCCCGGCCCACTACCGCTGGCCCTGCGGGGGGCCCGATCGGACTACCGGGAAGGTCCGTTCGGGTCATTGACGTGCGGGTCGCTCCCTGGTCCGATGGTCAGGTCCGTGGGCGCTTCG
Organism: Acidimicrobiales bacterium; assembly: GCA_035550945.1. Lineage (GTDB taxonomy): Bacteria > Actinomycetota > Acidimicrobiia > Acidimicrobiales > AC-14 > DASZOE01. The sequence continues at coordinate 9,974 of DASZOE010000569.1, read as the reverse complement.
TGAGCCAGCGCACACGGTTCGAGAGGAAATGCCCGTCGTGCTGACACTCGGCGAACAGGACGTCTGGCAGTGCGCCCGGTGCGGACGCGGGTCACCGGACATGCGCGACGAGGCCGCCCACCTCGACGCCCACCGTCGCCTGGAGCAGGACCGCACCCTGCTGACCTGGGAAATCCTCGTCCACCGCCTGACTCGTCAGGACGCCGACCGTGGTGAACGGGACCGGGGCCCCACCCCTCTCGTCCTGGCGATGTTGGCGGCCACCCTTCTCGGCTCGCTCCTCCTCTCCGTCCGGGCTGGCGGGCAGCTCCCTGGGGGCGCAGGCGAGACGACGGCTCCTACCACCACTGCCCTGGCCGCCCCGAACACGCCGCCTACCAGCACTCGATCGAGCTTGCCGGAGGTGCTCGTCGGGCGACCGCCCCCCTCGGTGCCTCCCGTGAGCGTCGACGCCGGCCCTCCGCCGTCGTCCCCGCCGGCGATCTCCAACCCGATGGCGGCTGGTCCCACGCCACCGACGACGACCGCGACCGAGCCTGCTGACCGGCCATACCTCTTGGAGCTCTGCCTGCCCTCGCTGTGCCTGGCCGTGTAGGCCGCGGGCGCAGCCGGGATACTCAGACGCTGTTCAGCGCCCGCAGCACTTCCTCCGCACCTGCCGCCATGCGACGCACGATCTCGGCGGCGGGCAGAACCTCGTCGATGGCTCCTGCCACTTCACCGGTGATCACGAGCAGCTCGTGGACGGTGCCGTCGCCCATGGCCGTCCGCATCCGCTCGACCAGCTGACCCTTCATCCTGCGCGCCTCGTCCTCGCGCCCGTGCCATTCGTCGATGAAGGAGTTCCGGACGACGCGCGGCGCCGTGGCGTAGGCGCCTTCGGAGGCCGGGGGCACGAGATCGTTGACGAAAGCCGCCCGCAGCGTCTGGTCGGATCGGGTGGCGAGAACCGCCTTCTTGTAGCCGTCGCTCAGCTGGGCTTCGTCGGAGGCGATGAAGCGAGTTCCGACGTTCGCGCCCTGCGCCCCGAGGGCCAGCGCAGCGGCGAGCCCCCGGCCGTCGGCGATACCCCCGGCAGCCACCACCGGCACCGGGGCCACCTCGTCGACGACCTGGGGGACGAGCACCATCGTGCTGCAGGGGCCCCCGAACCCGCCCGCTTCGCCACCCTGGGCGATGACCACGTCGGCGCCCGCCTCCACCGCCTGAGCGGCCTGGGCGGCGGTGTGAACCTGCTGGACGAACAGGCTTCCGGCATCGTGGACACGTGCGACGAGATCGGGCCGGCAACCGAGCGCGAAGGAGACCACCGGCGGCGCCGCCCGGAGGATCTCGGCGAAGACCTCCTCGACGAAGGGCCTCATCGTGTGGTTGACGGCATACGGCCGGTCGGTCAGCTCCCGAACCGCGGCAATGTCCTCCCGTACCTGGGCTGCGGACCGCAGCGCCGTGAGGAGGCTGCCGAGGGCGCCCGCCCCGGACACCGCGGCCGCCAGCCGGACGGAGGGTGGCCAGGGTCCGCCGAGCGGTCCCTGGATGACGGGAACGCTGATGCCGACCAGCGAACAGAGCGGTGTCTGGAGCACCGGCCGCCTCCTCCTGAGGCTCCTCGAGGGACGACGATACCGCCGCCGGGCGGCGCCATAGCGGCGGGCGGCGCCATAGCGGCGGGACAAACCGGGGTGGCCGCGCCCACCTCCGCCCGACCTGACGCACGTCGCCTGAGCCGTCAGAAGCCCGCCGAGAGCACCGAGGAGGGGGCTTCGGCAATTGAACCCAGTTTGAAGCCCGCCCGACCCGGAAACAACGCGGACAGAGCCCTCGGCTCGTTCGGGTTCCTCATCGGCGGAGAGCCCGGGCCGAAGGGCTCCTGACTCTCTTCAGGGTGCCTCTCTTCAGGGTGCGCCCGCTGCCCGACGGCGGACCGGGCAGCGGGACGCACGGGACCAATCCTCGCGGGCTTACTGACGGGAAGCAAGGAACCGTTCAGACGCGTCCGTACGAGCACCACGGACGTCGAGACAGACGACCACGGGGGTCAGCGGCGGCCTCTCCGGGTGCCTCGCGGTACTCAGAAAATGGCCCCTGACCAGCCATCGTGCAGGTTCAGGGGCTCGGAGGCGGCGACCGGAATCGAACCGGTGTACAGGGCTTTGCAGGCCCTTGCCTAAACCACTCGGCCACGCCGCCGGGATGCCCACATTACCGCCGCCTGACGGCATGGCGGCCGGAGCTGGTGGGTAGAGCGGGCGCCATGAGCAAGCCGCCCGACCAGACCGATCCCCGCCCGGCCGTCCTCTTCGACGTGGACGGCACCCTCGTGGACACCAACTACTTCCACACCGTCTCCTGGTGGCAGGCCTTCCAGGACATCGGCGAGGACGTGCCCATGAGCAAGATCCACCCCCTCATCGGTATGGGGTCGGACCAGCTCGTCGAGCGGCTGATCGGCAGGGAGAGCGACGAGGCCAGCGACGCCCACTCGGAGCGCTACGAACCCTTCAAGGAGCAGATCAAGGCCTTCCCCAAGGCCGCCGACCTCGTGGTCGAGACCGACCGTCGGGGCGCCAGGGTGGTGTTGGCCACGTCGTCCGGCGAGAAGGACGTCGCCCGCCTGCGGGAGGCCATCGGAGCCGACGACGGTGTGGTCGACCACGTGGTGTCGAAGGGCGACGTCGGGGAGAGCAAGCCCGCGCCCGACATCTTCGCCTCCGCGGTCGAGCACCTGAGCCTCGAGACTGAGCGCACGATCGTCGTCGGCGACACGCCGTGGGACGTCGAGGCTGCCCGCAAGCTGGGCATCGAGTGCGTGTGCGTGCTCACCGGCGGAGCGAGCCGCGAGCAGCTGCAGGAGGCGGGGGCGGCGGCCGTCTACGAGGACGTCGCCGAGCTCCTGGAGCGGCTCGACGAGAGCCCGCTCGGAGACTTCCTCCGCCGGGGGGAGCCCGGAAAGTAGGAGGAGGAGAACCCTCCGCCGGCACTGCGTTCGGCACGCAGCCGGCACTGCGTTCGGCGCGCAGCCGGCACTGCGTTCGGCACGCAGCCGGCCCTTTTATCCCCGGACGGCGGCGGGGTAGGGTCACTTCTGCGAACGATGACAGGAGGAGCGGAGGAATGAGCGCCAACGACCTCAAGGATGTCGCACAGGCGATGGTGGCCCCTGGCAAGGGCCTACTGGCGGCCGACGAGAGCACCGGGACAGCCACGAAGCGCTTCGACGCGGTCGGCATCGAGTCCACCGACACGAGCCGGCGGGACTGGCGCGAGCTGCTGGTCACCGCGCCCGGTGCCGCCGACTACATCAGCGGTGTGATCCTCTACGACGAGACGATCCGCCAGGACGCCTCCGACGGGTCCAAGTTCCCCCAGATGCTCGAGAAGGTCGGCATCATCCCCGGGATCAAGGTCGACACCAGTACCCACGCCCTGCCCTTCGCCCCGGGGGAGCAGGTCACCGAGGGTCTCGACGGCCTGCGCGAGCGGATCGCCGAGTACGTCGACATGGGCGCCAAGTTCGCCAAGTGGCGGGCGGTCATCGCCATCGGCGACGGCATCCCCAGCCGTCTCTGCATCGACGCCAACGCCCACGCCCTGGCCCGCTACGCCGCCCTGTGCCAGGAGGGCGGGCTGGTACCGATCGTCGAGCCCGAGGTGCTCATCGACGGCGAGCACAGCATCGACCAGTGCTACGACGTCACCGATCTCACCCTGCGCACCGTCTTCGACACCCTCTTCGAGCACCGGGTGAGCTTCGAAGGCATGATCCTCAAGCCGAGCATGGTCATCTCCGGGAAGGGAGCCTCCGATCGGGCGGGTGTCGAGGAGGTCGCCGAGAAGACGCTCCGGGTGCTCTACCGCAACGTCCCCGCGGCGGTGACGGGGGTGTGCTTCCTCTCCGGGGGCCAGTCAGCCGAGGAGGCCACCGCCCACCTCGACGCCATGAACAAGATGGCCCCCAACGCCCCTTGGCAGCTCAGCTTCTCCTACGCCCGGGCCCTCCAGGGCACGCCGATGGAGATCTGGAACGGCGACGCGGCCAACAAGGAGAAAGCCCAGAAGGCGTTCACCTTCCGGGCCAAGCTCGTCAGCGCGGCCCGCAAGGGCGAGTACTCGCCCGACATGGAGAAGGAAGCCGCCTAGTCGCGGGAGTCGCCGTTGGGCACCACGACCTCGACGGTGGTGCCCCGGCCCGGCCAGGACGTGATGTTCAGCGTCGCGCCGATCAGCTCGGCGCGCTCGCGCATGCCCACCATGCCGTAGGAGTGGCGATCCTCGAGCTCGGCCAGGCCGTCCCCGTCGAACCCCCGCCCGTCGTCGTCGACGGCCAGGCGCACGCCGGCAGGACCGGTGGACAGCGACAGGCGCACGCGCGAGGCCTCGGCGTGCTTGACGACGTTCTGCAGCGCCTCCTGGGCGATGCGGTAGAGGGCGACCTCGACGTGGGGCGGGAGCCGCTCGGCCGTGATGTCGAGCTCCACCTGCACCCCCGTGAGGTCGCGCGCCAGGCTCTCCAGGCCGGGACCGAGCCCGAGGTCGTCGAGCACCGACGGCCGCAGCCCCACGATGGCGGCCCGGGCCTCGGCCAAGGCCGCGGTGGTGAGGTCCTTGGCCACCTCCAACTCGTGGCAGAGGGTGGCCACGTCGCCGTCGCTCTGCTCGCGGACGGAGCCGGCCGCGTCCTCGGCGGCCAACAGGTGGTACCAGAGGCTGACCAGGCGCTGGCTGATCCCGTCGTGGATCTCGCCGGCCAGGCGCCGGCGCTCGAGCTCCTGGGCCTCCACCGTGCGCGCCGCGAAGCCCTCGAGGGTCTCCTCGCGCTCGGCCAGGCGCTGGTACAACCGGGCCTTCTCGATGCTGCGGGCCACCAGGCTGGCCACGCCCGTCAGGAGGGCCAGGTCGTAGCGTCCGTACGTGCGCTCCTCCCGGGAGTGCACGTTCAGCACGCCGACCACCCGGCCCCGAGCCACCATCGGCACCGAGACGAGGGACACGAAGTCCTCGCCCCGCAGGGCGGGGATGTAGCGGTAGCGCCGGTCGCTCCACTTGTCGGGGATGACGGCGGGCTCGGCGTGGAGGGCCACCCACCCGGCCACCCCCTCGCCGATCGCCAGCTCGACGGTGCCCACCACCTTGTCGAAGGGTGGGGTCGCCCCGGCCAGCACCACCCGCTGGCGCTCCTCGTCGACGAGGTGCACGAAGCACACGTCGGAGCCGGTGGCTTCGGTGACGAGGGCCGGCACCCGGCGCAGGACCTCGCCCAGGTCGAGGTCGCTGGCGGTGAGGTCGATGGCCAGCCGCAGCAGACGGTTCTCGGCCGCCAGGTCGGCGAGCTGCGGTACCCCGTCGGGCGTTGCGCCGGTCAGTGGAAGATCCCCTCGCGGAGGGCGGCGGCGATGGCCTGGCCCCGGTCGGACACGTCGAGCTTGCGGTAGATCCCCCGGGCGTGGGTCTTCACCGTCTCCTCGCCGATGTAGAGCCGCTGGCCGATGGCCCGGTTGGAGAGGCCCCGGACCATGAGCTCGAGCACCTCGCTCTCGCGCTGGGTGAGCCCGAGGCGGGCCCCGGGCCAGAACTCCCCGCTCTGCAGGTGGGCGGCGGTCATGGCGACCCGTCCGGCCAGCCCCGGGTCGATGGCGATGTCGCCCTCCATGACGCGCTCGAGGTGGGTGGCCAGCTCCGGCGCCGTCGTCGTCTTGAGGAGGAACCCCGCCGCGCCCACACGCATGGCCTGGAAGAGGTACTGCTCGTCGTCGTACACCGTGAAGAACACGACCTTCAGCCCGGGATGCTGTTGCATGAGCTCCTCGCCCAGGTCGAGGCCGCTCGCCCCCCTGAGACGCACGTCGAGCAGGACGGCGTCGGGCTGCAGCCGCCCGGCGAGCTGCGTTGCTTCGTCGGGGTCGGTCGTGGCACCCAGGATGGTCACGCGCGCGCTCTGCGAGGCGAGCATGGACCTCAGTCCCTCGAGCACCACCTGGTGGTCGTCGACCAGGAGCACGCGCACGGGTCTCCCGGGCGACGACTGCGTCCCCGTCACTGCCATGGCACCAGGGTATTCCCCCCTTGCGCCACCCCCGGGGGGGAGGTAGGCAGGGGAACTGAATGGGTACGTTGACCACTCCAGACCCCGGCATGCCGTCGCCCGGCCCCTGACGAAACCGAGTCCATGAGCGCCACGACCACCGACAGAGAGGACGCCCCTACGGGCGGCGCCGCCAGCGCGGTCTCCATCGTCCCGTCGGTGCTGCCCGCCGACTTCGCCCGCCTCGGCGAGGAGGTGGAGGCCCTTGAGGAGGCCGGTGTCGACCGGATCCAGTGGGACGTCATGGACGGTCGCTTCGTGCCCAACCTCACCTTCGGCCCCGACGTCATCGGCGCCTGCCGCAAGCACGCCTCGGTGCCGTTCGAGGCCCACCTGATGGTCGTGGAGCCCGATGAGCTCATGCAGAAGTACGTCGACGCCGGTTGCGAGGTGGTCATCGTGCACGCCGAGGCGTGCACCCACCTCCACCGCTCCCTCGCCGCCATCCGCGAGGCAGGAGCCAAGGCGGGTGTCGCCCTCAACCCGGCCACGCCCCTCGGCGCCGTCCGTCACGTGCTCGACCTGACCGACCTTCTCTTGGTGATGACCGTCAACCCGGGGTTCGGCGGTCAGGCGTACATCGCCACCATGGAGCCCAAGATCGCGGAGGCCGCCGCCCTCATCGAGGCGTCCGGCCACGATGTGGAGCTGGAGGTCGACGGGGGCATCTCGCCGGAGACGGTGGGCGGGGCCGCCGCCGCCGGCGCCCGGATCCTCGTCGCCGGGAGCGCGCTCTACAAGCACGAGGGGGGACTGGCCGACGCGGTCGCCACCCTGAGGGCCCGGGCTGTCGAAGCGATCGCGTAGCTCCAGGGGCATGTTCGCGACAAGAGGGAGGACGCACACGTGACGATGGCCGGCCGTCATCTGCCCAGCTTCGCCGCCGCCATCCCCGCCCGGGGGTCGGCGGGTGGCGGGTCCCCCGAACCGGCCGGACCGGAGGTGGCGACCATGCCCGAGAGGCCCGTCACGATCCAGCGGGCCTGGCGCACCGGCAACGGGAACGGCACCTCGCCCGCCCGCCCGATCATGCTGGCCATCGCCGGGGACAGCGCCTCGGGCAAGACCACCATCACCAAGGGGCTCGTCGACGCCCTGGGCAAGGAGCGCATCTCGTCGATCTGCGTCGACGACTACCACAAGTTCGACCGCCAGGAGCGCAAGGACAAGCCCTTCACGCCGCTCCACCCCGAGTGCAACTACATCGAGATCATGGAGCAGCACCTCCAGCTGCTGGCCATGGGGCACCCGATCCTCAAGCCCGTCTACAACCACGACGACGGCAGCCTGGGCCGTCCCGAGCTGGTGGAGCCCCGCGAGTTCATGATCGTGGAGGGCCTGCTCCCGCTCTACACCAAGCTCGCCCGGGCCTGCTTCGACGCCACCGTCTACCTCGACCCCCCCGAGGAGATCCGTTATCAGTGGAAGGTGACCCGGGACACCAAGAAGCGGGGGTACACCGAGGAGGAGGTCCAGAAGGACCTGGAGAAGCGCGAGCCGGAGTCGGCCGAGTTCATCCGCCCCCAGAGGACCAAGGCCGACATCGTCGTCCGCTTCGAGCCGATCGAGGGCCGGGAGCAGGAAGAGGACGAGCCTCTCAGCGCCACCATCCTCCTGCGGCCCACGATCTCCCACCCCGAGCTGACCAAGATCCTCACCGACGACCACCGCGAGGCCATGCACCTGAAGCTGTCGCGCGACGAGGACGGCAAGCCCGTCGACTCCCTCCACATCCACGGCTACGCCAAGCGGGAGGTCACGCGGGAGGTCGAGGAGGCCATCTGGGCCGAGCTGGGGATCGAGGACCCCATCCCCGAGTCGGTGGGCACCATCGAGAACGGCAAGCGCAGCGAGCCCCTCGCCCAGGCCCAGCTGATCCTCCTGTACCACCTCTTCCAGGCCCAGCGGGGGTAGCCCCCCACCCCCTCAGTCCACCTCGGCGAGGTGGTGGACCTCGTTGAAGGAGTGCAGCAGGGGCCCGTGCTCGGCGACGGCCACGCGGCTGACCGACGCCAGGTCGACGAACATGCGCCGCGCCACGCGGTCGCCCACGTGCAGGGCCCAGGCGACGGCGGCCTTGATGGGCCCGACGTGGGTGAACACCACGACGTCGCCGGCCGCGGCCCGGTCGCAGAGCTCCCCGCAGGCGTCCCGGACCCGACGGCCGACGGCGGCCAGGGACTCGCCGCCGGGCGGGGCGTACTCGGGATCGGCCTGCCACCGCTCCCAGAGGGGCAGCCAGGCCTCCGCCACCGGGCGGCCGTCGAGCTCGCCGTAGTCGACCTCCCGCCAGCGCTCGTCCACCTCGGGCGGCCCGTACACGGCGGCCGTCTCCCGGGCCCGGCGCAGCGGGCTGCTCACCACGACGGCGCCTTCCGGGAGGGCCGCGGCCACGGCCTCGGCTTGGCGGCGGCCCCGGTCGGTGAGCGGAGGATCGATCTTGCCCACCATCAGGCGCCCGGCGTTGGCGGGCGTCTCCCCGTGGCGGGCCAGGATCAGCACGCGGGAAAGTTAGCGGCTAGGGGTCGCGCGGCAGGCGGCCGGTGCGCACGAAGGCGGCGCGGACCTCGGGCTCGCCGAGCCGGAACCGGCGCCAGAACCAGGCCAGGGCCAGCGCCCCCGCCAGCTCCTCGGCCACCACCACGCCCGTGCCGTGGTCCAGCGCGGGCAGGGGTCCCTCCAGCGACCATCCGAAGGCGGGCCACCAGAACGTGTGCGTCCGCGTCCACATGGCGTCGAACACCAGGTGCAGGAACGTCCCCACCGGCAGGAAGAGCCATCTCCGCCGGGCCTGACGCCGGCCGCGGGTGGCGAGCATCACCGAGACGAGAAGGACGGCGCTCACCGCGAGGGTGTGGAGGAGGCGGGCGCCGCCGAAGGGCGCGTCGACGACGTCGGGGAGAACGGCGCCGAGCACCACCACACGGTGGTCGATGGCGGGGTCGCGGAACACCACCCACGTGGCGACCAGCGCCATGCCCGCCGGCCAGAGGATCACGACCGGCTCAGGGCCGGACGAGGATGCGGCCGCACTGGTCGCAGATGATCAGCGCGTCGGGCGGCTCCCGGCGGATGCGGTCGACCTCGGTGGCGGGCAGCGAGAGGTGGCACCCACCACAACGGCCCCCGACCAGCGGCGCCGCCCCGATGCCGTCGAGGCGGGCCCGGAGGCGCTCGTACCGGGCCGCCAGGTCCGCGGGGAGGGCCGTCGCGGCCTCGGCCCGCCGGCGCTCCTCCATCGCCAGCTCGGCGTCGATGGCGGCCTCCGCCTCCGCCACCGCGGCGCGCAGGCGGGCCCCCTCCCCGTCGAGGCGCTCCCGCTCCTCGTCGAGGCGCGCCACCTCCTCGTCGAGCGGCTCCCGCTCGGCCATGGTCTCGAGCACGCCGTCCTCGAGCGTCGAGCGCCGCCGGCGCAACGACTCGACGTCGGCCTGCATGGCCTGCAGCTCGCGGGGCGCGCTGACCACGCCCGAGTACATGCGTCGCTCGATCTCGGTGATCTTGGCCTCGGTGGACGTCAGGTCGTCCTCCAGGCGCCGCTGGTCGCGAGCCACCTCGTCGCGGTGCTTGACGACCTCGGCCGCAGCCTGCTCGAGGGTGGCCAGCGCCTCCTCGACGCCCGCCAGCCGGGCGAGCTCGGGCAGCGTCCGGCGCCGGTGGCGGAGCCGGTCGACGGCGGTGTCGTGCTCCTGCACGCGCAGCAGCTGGTGGTAGACGCTCAGGCTTCCCTCCGGTCCGCTAGCGCGGCAGCGTGGGGATCGACGGGATGGTGATCCGGTCACGCGGCCGTTGCCGCGGCGCCACGACGACCGGGGGCTCGGGGACGACGACCTCGGGCGGCGCCGGGGCGACGCGCGGCGCCCGGGCGGGCGCCGGCGGCGCCGGGGCCCGG
>DASZOE010000568.1:0-3112 GCA_035550945.1 Acidimicrobiales bacterium | reverse complement strand
ACACGGCGCCGGTCGAGGTCGACGGTCCCGCCCCGCCCGGGGACGGCGTCGTCCTCGAGCTCGACGAGCTCCGCATGGACTTCGGAGGCGTCGCCGCCCTCCAGGGGATCGACCTCGCGGTGGAGCGCGGTGAGATCTTCGCGGTCATCGGGCCCAACGGGGCGGGCAAGACCACCGTCTTCAACTGCGTCACCGGCGTCTTCCGGCCCACCGGCGGCGACATCTGCGTGACCGGGCGGCGGGTCGCCGGGCGCCGCCCTCACCAGGTGACCAAGGCGGGCATTGCCCGCACCTTCCAGAACATCCGCCTGTTCCCCAACATGACGGCGCTGGAGAACGTCATGGTCGGGGTCGACGCCCGGCACCGGACGAGCGTGCCCGGGGCCCTCCTCGGGCTTCCCCGCCACCGCCGGGAGGAGCGCGACGCCCGGGAGGAGGCCCGCCGCCTCCTCGAGCTCGCCGGCATCCGCCACCGGGCCCGCGACCTGGCCCGCAACCTCTCCTACGGGGAGCAGCGCTGGCTGGAGATCGCCCGGGCCGTCGCCACAAGGCCGACGGTGCTCCTCCTCGACGAACCGGCGGCGGGAATGAACGCGGGCGAGAGGCGCCGGCTGGTCGGGCTCATCCGCGAGCTCCGTGACACCGGCCTCACGATCGTGCTCATCGAGCACGACATGGGCTTGGTGATGCAGGTCTCGGACCGGGTGGCGGTGCTCGACTTCGGCGAGAAGATCGCCGAGGGCCGGCCCACCGACGTCCAGCACGATCCCCGGGTGATCGAGGCCTATCTGGGAGCTCCGGCCGGGGCCGAGGGTGGCGACTGAGCCGTGCTCCTCGAGGTGGAGGACGTGCACGTCCACTACGGCAAGGTGGAGGCCCTCAAGGGGATCTCCCTGGAGGTGGAGGAGGGCGAGGTCGTTGCCCTCATCGGCGCCAACGGCGCGGGCAAGACGACGACGCTGAAGACCATCTCGGGCGTGCGCCCGGTGACCTCGGGCCACATCAGGTTCGCGGGGACGAACCTCCTGGGCGTGGCCGCCCACGACCGCGTGCGCCGGGGGATCTCCCAGGCCCCCGAGGGCCGCCGGGTGTTCCCCGGCATGACCGTCCTCGAGAACCTGGAGATGGGGGCCTACGGGCGAAAGGAGGCCAAGGGGGCGTTCGACGCCGACCTGGAGCGGGTCTTCGGCCTCTTCCCGCGCCTCGCTGAGCGCCGTAAGCAGAGCGGCGGCACCCTCTCCGGTGGGGAGCAGCAGATGCTCGCCATCGGTCGGGCCCTGATGGCCCGCCCCCGGCTCCTCCTCCTCGACGAGCCCTCGATGGGGCTCGCCCCTCGCCTGGTGACCCACATCTTCGAGATCGTGAGCGAGATCAACACCCAGGGCACCACCGTGCTGCTCGTCGAGCAGAACGCCGTCCAGGCCCTCCAGCGGGCGAACCGGGCCTACGTGATGGAGACGGGCCGGGTGGTGAAGAGCGCACCGGCCCGGGACCTGCTCGACGACGCCGAGGTGCGGGCCGCCTACCTGGGGGCGACGTAGCCTGACGGCGTGGGCGCCACCCGGCTCCTCCGCCCCGACGTTGCCGACCGGCGCACGTTCGCCGGCGCCGATGGGTGACCTGGCGCGCCTCCGGGGCCGCCTGCGGACGCTGGGCCGGGTGACGGTGGCCTTCAGCGGGGGGGCCGACTCCGCCTTCCTGGCCTGGGTGGCGCGCGACACGCTCGGACCCGAGGCGGCGCACGCGGTGACCGCGGTCTCGCCCTCGCTGGCCACCGCCGAGCGCGCCGACTGCGCGGCGCTGGCCGCGGAGTGGGGCCTGCGCTGGACCGAGGTGGCCACCGACGAGCTCGACAACCCCGCGTACGTGGCCAACGACGGCGACCGGTGCTACCACTGCAAGTCGGCGCTCATGGACGTCCTCGCCCCCCTCGCCGAGTCCGAGGGGTCGACGGTCGTGCTCGGCACCAACGTCGACGACCTCGGCGACCACCGGCCCGGGCAGCGGGCGACGGCGGAGCGGGGGGCGGTCTTCCCCCTCGTCGACGCCGGCTTCACGAAGGCCGACGTCCGGGAGGCCTCGCGCGCCCTGGGACTGCGCACCTGGGACAAGCCCGCGGCCGCCTGCCTGGCGTCGCGCCTTCCCTATGGCACGCCGGTGGCCCTCGGGGCCCTCGACCAGGTAGAGCGGGCCGAGGCCGGCCTGCGGGCCCTCGGGTTCGGCCAGGTCCGGGTCCGCCACTACCGCGACCTCGCCCGGATCGAGGTCGAGGCCCACGACCTGGCCACGGCGGTCGCCCGGCGGGAGGAGGTGGTGACGGCGGTGACCGCAGCCGGCTACCGCTACGTCACCCTCGACCTCCAGGGCTTCCGGTCGGGCAATCTCAACGCCGTCCTGCGGGGGGAGGAGTGATCTCGGTGGCCAACGTCCGGGTCAAGCTCACTTTTCCCGAGGAGCTCATCAAGCAGCCCCTGCTCGGCCGCCTCGACCGCGAGTTCGAGGTCCTGCCCAACATCCGCCGGGCCAATGTCGAGGAGAAGGTCGGCTGGATCGTGTGCGAGCTGGCCGGCCAGGCCGACGCGGTGGAGCGGGCCATCGCCTGGCTGGCCGAGAAGGGCGTCCAGGTCGACCGCCTCGGCGACGTCGTCGAGTCGTAGCCCTTCCCTACCAGCCCTCGGACCCGGGCGCTCCCTTGAACGGCCCGACGATCTCGCCCGTGACCCAACCGCCGTAGAAACCCCCGGGCTGACCCTGCACGTACTCGCCGTCGACCAGGCAGACCTCCATCTGCTCGGGGTAGAAGGACACGTAGCCGGCCATGGCCTCGTAGCCGGGCGCCGGGGACTCGTAGGACCAGGCCGCGTCGGGGGCGACGGCCCCCCCCATGGCGACCGTGAAGTAGGTGGCCACCCCCTTGAACTCGCAGAAGGACGTCCGTCCCGTGGGCGTCAGCACGCCGGGGACGATGCTGGCCCGCGGCAGGTAGTACACGGGCGGATGGCTCGTCTCCAGCACCCGCAGGGGCTCGAGGGTGAGGGCGACGGTCTGACCCCCGTGGATCACCTCGACCTGCCGGCGCACGGCTTCCAGCCGCGGAGGGCGGGGGTAGTCC
>DASZOE010000567.1:0-4449 GCA_035550945.1 Acidimicrobiales bacterium | reverse complement strand
CGACACCGGCGACGACATCGGCCCCGCCCTGGTCGAGCGGGCCCTCGCCCTGGTGCGGGCCGAGGGCGGCGGGCACGTGCACCTCTGGGTTCCCAAACCGGGGCCGGCGCACGACCGCATCGCCGCGGCCGTCGGGCTGCGCCGGGGCCGGGAGCTGCGCCAGCTCCGGCGCGCCCTCCCCGTCGAGGGAGAGGGGCCGTCCCTGCCCGTCCGACCGTTCCGGGCGGGCGTCGACGAGGAGGCCTGGCTGGAGGTCAACAACCGGGCCTTCAACTGGCACGAGGAGCAGGGTGGATGGGACCTCGAGGTCCTCCGGGACCGGGAGGCCCAGCCCTGGTTCGACCCCGACGGCTTCCTGCTCCACGAGCGTGACGGCCGCCTGGCCGGCTTCTGCAGGACGAAGGTCCACCTCGACCACGACCCGCCCCTGGGCGAGATCTACGTCCTCGCCGTCGACCCCGACTTCCGGGGGCTCGGCCTGGGCCGGTCGCTGACGCTGGCCGGTCTCGACTGGCTCGCGGGGCGGGGGCTGCAGGTGGCCATGCTGTACGTCGACGCCGACAACACCCCCGCCCTGCGTCTCTACGAGGGCCTGGGGTTCCCCGTCGACCCCGTCGACCGGGCCTACGTGGGCGACGTCGACGGCGACGCTCAGCCCGCCGCGCCCACCCCGACCGCGGACCCGATGGCGTAGGTGACGGCTGCGGGCACCGCCGACCAGATCAGCTGCCGGAACGCCGACCGGGCCACCGAGCGGCCGGTGAAGCGGGCGAGGAGGGCGCCCACGGTGAGGGCGGAGACGGCGCCGAGGACCACGGCGGCGGCGATGGCGGCGGCGCCCGACCCGAAGAACCAGGGCAGCAGCGGGATGAGCGCGCCGGCCGCGAAGGCGAGAAAGGAGGACACGGCGGCGGCCACGGGTGACCCGAGGTCACCGGGGTCGATGCCCAGCTCCTCCCGGGCGTGAGTCTCGAGGGCGACGTCGGGATCGCGCATGAGGGCCGAGGCCAACTGCTCGGCGGTGTCGGCCTCTATCCCCCGCGACCGGTAGAGCTGGACCAGCTCGGCCCGCTCGTACTCCGGGCGACGCTTCAGCTCCAGGCGCTCCATCTCGAGCTCGCGCTCCAGCAGCTCGCTCTGGGCGGTCATCGAGATGTACTCGCCGGCGGCCATCGACACCGCCCCTCCGACCAGCCCGGCCAGGCCGGCCAGGCGCACGATTCCCGGCCCGGGGTTGGCCCCGGCCATGCCCAGGATGAGGGCGACGTTGGAGACGAGCCCGTCGCTGACCCCGAAGACCGCGGCGCGTGCGGCTCCGCCCTGGACGTTGCGGTGGTGAGCCTCCAGGGGCGGCGGGGGGGCGGCGTGCCGGTCGGGCGCCCCGTCCTCGGTGAGGGGATCGTCGGTGTGGCGACGCGCCTCGTCGGCGGGGGGAGATCCCATGGCGTCCCTTCCAACCTAGTCAAGGGTGGTCGTGTTCCCCCGCTCCCCGGATGGTCCATCATCGGAGGGTGGCCGTCGCCCTCGACCTGAGCCCCACCGAGCTGGCCGAGCTCCTGCCCGGCGAGCCGCCGTTCCGCGCCCGGCAGGTGTGGCACGGGCTGCACCAGGGCCTGCGGCCCGAGGAGATGACCGACCTCCCGCTCCTCCTGCGGCGGCGGCTGGCCGCCGAGCTGCCGACCGGCCTGACCGCCGGGCGCCGCTCGGTGAGCGACGACGGCGACACCGTGAAGTGGCTGTGGTTCCTCGACGACGGGGCCGCGGTGGAGACCGTGCTCATGCACTACGCCGACCGGGCGACGGTGTGCGTCTCGTCACAGGCCGGCTGCGCCATGGCGTGCGGCTTCTGCGCCACCGGCCAGGCCGGCTTCCGCCGCCACCTGACCGCCGGGGAGATCGTCGAGCAGGTGGTCCGGGCCCGCCGCGAGGCCCTCCCCCGGCGCCTCTCCAACGTCGTCTTCATGGGCATGGGCGAGCCCCTCGCCAACTACGGGCCGACCTGGGCGGCGGTCGAGCGCCTCCACGACGAGCTCGGCCTGTCGGCGCGCCACCTCACCGTGTCCACGGTCGGGCTGGTGCCCGGCATCCGGCGCCTGGCCGGCGAGCGCCTGCCCGTGAACCTGGCCGTGTCCCTCCACGCGGCCAACGACGCGCTGCGCGACGAGCTCGTCCCCGTGAACCGGCGCTGGCCGCTCCCGAACCTCATGGAGGCGTGCCGGGCGTGGACGGACGCCAAGGGCCGCCGCCTGTCGTTCGAGTGGGCCCTGATCGACGGGACGAACGACCGGGCCTCCGACGCCGCCGAGCTGGCCGCCCTGGCCCGGCCGCTGGCCGCCCACGTGAACCTCATCCCCCTGAACCCGACGCCCGGCTACCCGACCCGGGGCACGGCGCCCGCCGGCGTGCGGGCGTTCCGCGACCGCCTGCGGAGCCTCGGGGTCAACGCAACCGTCCGGCGCAACCGGGGCACGGACATCGACGCCGCCTGCGGTCAGCTGGCGGCCGGTCAGGCTCCGAGGGGAAGCTAGCGGCGCGTTCCTTGGGCCCGACCCTCAACGCACGAGCACGGTGATCGGGCCCGGTGCCCGCACCGCCCGGTAGAGGCGCTCGGCCGCGTCGACCCGGGCCCCCGGCCACACGACCGACTCCTCCACCCGGCCCTCGACGACCGCGCCGGGCGACACCACCGACCGGCCTCCCGAGGCCTCGAGGTTGGCGGCCAGGTAGCTGGCCGGCGTCCCGCAGTCGAACCACGGGCCGTCGTGGCCGACGAGCTCCAGGTCGACGCCCGGGGTCAGGCGCCGCCACCACGACTCCCAGAGGCCCGCCGGCGTGCCCGGCAGCCGGGCCACCCCCGGGGCAGGAAGAAGAGCGGCGCCGGCGTAGGCGTTGTCCCCCCAGGTGGCCGGCCTGCGTGGCCAGAACGCAGTGGCCGGCCTGCGTGGCCAGAACGCAGTGGCCGGCCTGGCGCGCACGGTCAGCAGGCGGGGGCGCTCGCCGTCCCATCCCGCCGCAAACGCGGCAAGGTCGGCCCGGTGCCAGGCGTCGACGTTGACGACGAGCACGGGGCGTCCGCCGATCCAGTCCCGGAGGTGACCCAGGGCGCCGGCCGTGCCCAGGGCCTGGGCCTCCTCTCGCGAGACGTGCACCGGCTCCTCGAGGGCGGCCAGGTGGGCGTCCATGAGGAGGCGCCCGTGGTGCACGTTGACCGCAACCGCGGGGGTGACGGCCCGGGCCCGGGCGAGGGCCGAGTCGAGCAGCGCGACGCCACCAACCGGGCAGAGCGCCTTGGGCAGCAGGCGGGTCAGCGGGCGCAGGCGGGTCCCCGCGCCTGCCGCCAGCACTACCGCCACCAGACGCTCGCCGCCTGCCAGACTGTGCGCCATGTCCATGTCAGGCGAGCGGCGCTGGGTGAACCCGGCTCAACCGCAGACGCTCCAGATCGCGGTTTTCCTCCTGTACATCAACGCCGCGTTCGAGCTGTTGTACGTGTTCCTCGGCGCCGCGCTCGGCCTCCTGGGACTGGCCCTGGTCGTCGGCCAGGTCGCCGCCGCCTTCGGCATCGCCAACGAGTACAAATGGGCGTACATCCTCGGCATCATCATGGCGGTTGTGCCCTTCGTGCTGCGCTTCTTGTACCTGGGCAACCCCCTCGAGGGGACCGGGCTGCTCAACCTCATGTTCGAGATCGCCCTCATCGCCCTCCTCGTGCACCCACAGAGCCGGGACTACCAGCGCATCTGGTTCAAGTAGCCCCGGCGGGCGCCCGCCCATGAGCCCCCTCGTCCGGGACGCGGCCGAGGTTCTCATGGTCGTCGCGGTGGGCGGGATGCTGTGGTCCGCCGCCGTCCGGCTGCGGCGGGGCCAGGTGACGGCGGTCCGCTGCCCGGCGTGCGGGCGCAGCGCCTCCCGGGCGTACCCGCGATGCGCGCGGTGCGGGACACCCCTCGACGAGCCCCTAGCCTCGGAGGAATGAACCGGCTCGCGTCCGAGACCAGCCCCTACCTGCAACAGCACAAGGACAACCCCGTCGACTGGTACCCGTGGGGCGACGAGGCTTTCGCCCAGGCCAAGGCCGAGGACAAGCCCATCCTCCTGTCCGTCGGCTACGCCGCCTGCCACTGGTGCCACGTCATGGCCCACGAGTCCTTCGAGGACCCCGCCACCGCCGCGGTCATGAACGAGCTGTTCGTGAACGTCAAGGTCGACCGGGAGGAGCGCCCCGACGTCGACGCCGTCTACATGGAGGCGGTGCAGGCCATGTCCGGCCACGGCGGCTGGCCGATGACCGTCTTCCTCACCCCCGACGGGCGGCCGTTCTTCGGCGGCACGTACTTCCCACCCCGTCCCCGACCGGGGATGCCCGCGTTCGTCGACCTCCTCCGCGGCATCGCCGACGCCTGGGCCCAGCGGCGGGACGAGGTCGAGGAGCAGGCCGCCAACCTGACC
>DASZOE010000566.1:0-2011 GCA_035550945.1 Acidimicrobiales bacterium | reverse complement strand
GGCTCCAGCCGTCGTCCAGCAGGTCGGCGGCCAGGTCGGCCGAGCGCCGGTTGATCCTGGTGCGCTCGATGGGGATGGCACCGATGGTGAGCGCCGACACCGCGCCCCGGGCCCGCGTGCTGAAGAAGTAGTCGGCCGCCGCGGCCACGACCGTCCGGTGCCGGAAGCGCTTCGGGAGCGACGTGAGCACGAGGGGCGTGTCCAGGTGGCTGTAGTGGTTGGCGGCGAAGATGACGGGCCCGTCGAGGTCGGCGATGCGGTCGAGCCCGGTGACCCACGGCGAGCCGAGGACCTGGACGAGGGGCCGGTAGACGTCGTCGATGACGATGGCCCGGGCCAGCCGGGCCGGCCACTTGCGGGCCCAGGCGGTGTCGTAGTGCACGCCCGTCCGGGCCGGCGCCCCCGGCCTGGGCACGGAGGACGGCCAGGCGGCCGGCCCGATCGGGAACTGGGGCCGGACGCGCAGCTTGGCCACCTTCACGTCACGTCGGCCATCAGGATGGGCGGGCAGTGGAGGTGGGTGATCGAGGGGTCGCGGCCCACGACGTCCTCGGCCATCTCCAGGGCGTCGCGCAGGGTCGACGCCGGCTTGAAGCCCATCCGCCGCACCGCCCGGGGGTTGCCGCCCACGATGATCACGTTGCCGTTGAGGTGCTGGAGGGCGTGTGCCCCCCAGTACCACATGTAGAACGCGTGGGCCCCGTGGTACGCGTAGCTCGTCCGGTACAGGTGGATGTACCAGGGGTCGGTGGCGAAGTCCTCCTCGAACTTGGCCTCGATCTCCGCCGGGTCGGTGGTCTCGGGCAACACCTGCTCGAAGAAGTCGATGTAGCTCGGGTGGTGCACGGGGTGGAAGGCCCACGGCGTGGGGTGGCTGAGGATCACCACGCCGCCGGGGCGCACCAGGGGCTTGCCCCGGTAGAGGTTGAAGAAGTACCCGAGGCCCAGGCACATGACGAGGAGGGGGTTCATCACCGAGTTCACGTTGTAGGGGCCGACGTAGGGGAGGCCCATGGTGAGCACGTCGGTCTGGCCCTCGACCGCCACCAGGTGCTGGCGGTGGACGCTCTCGAGGGTGAGGGCGTGGACGGCCTCGACCTCGCCGGCGTGGACGCTGGTCATGCGCTGCGGGGACTTGATGCCGTGGAAGATGGGATGGGCCACCCGGAACGGCGCCCGCTCGAGGGCCTTGGCGGTGGCGAGGTAGGACGCCCGGTCGCGGGCCGACCACTCCCACTCCCGCTTCTGCAGGAAGCCGAACTGGCTCGGGAAGGTGTCGGTGTTGACGGTGGTCTCGATCTGGAAGATCTTCAGGCTCTCGCTCAGCAGCCGGCCCATCCGCCACGTGGAGTGGTGCAGCTCCGAGCGGTGCCGGTCCATGAAAGAGCGGCTGTGCTGCATGGTCTGGACGTTGTGGTGGTGGCGCAGGCTGCGGTAGGAGGTCAGCCCGGTCATCGTGCTCTTGTGGCCGCCGTCCATGGCCACCAGGTTCACGTTCACGTAGACGAGGAGGTCGCTCGTGGCCACCCGCTTGTTGACCTCGACCTCCTCGCCCTCGGCGGTGGTGCCGACGAGGAGCAGGTTGTCGTGGTCCTCGGCGTCGTGCTGGAGCAGCAGCCCGTGGGGGGCGAAGGCGTCGTAGACGCGGTCGCCGATGATGTGGCGGAGCTCGTTCTCGGTCATGCGCCGGTGCAGGCCGTGGGCGACGACGAGCCTGACGTCGTCGACCCCTGCCTCGGCGGCGATGTCGAGAACGGCCTCGATGACCCGCTGGCGGTTGTCGGGTCGGCGCATGGGGGGCAGAGGGACGGCCTGGTTGTCGAAGGCGATGGTGAGGCGCATGCCGGGGCGCAGGAGCGCGGGAAGGGGCTCGCTGTCGCCGACGGGGTTGAGCAGGGCGTGGCGGATGGCGCCGTCGGGGTCCTCGAGGGGGGGCACGGGCTCGGCCGGGTAGATCACCCTCGACCCCACCGGCAGGCGCTCGAGGTGGAAGCGCTCGCCGGAGTGGAAC
>DASZOE010000565.1:0-4912 GCA_035550945.1 Acidimicrobiales bacterium | reverse complement strand
CCCCACGGGCACCAAGTGGCGCACGGTCGCCGAGAACCGCTCGGGGGCCCTGGCCACGACCGTCGTCGTGAACGGCGCCGAGGGTGAGCCCGGCACCTTCAAGGACCGCACCATCCTGCGCACCAACCCCTACGAGGTGGTCGAGGGGGCGCTGATCGCGGCCCGGGCCGTGGACGCCACCGAGGTCATCTTCGCCCTGAAGCGGGCGTTCACCGCCGAGGTCGCACGCCTGGCCGCGGTCATCGAGGAGGTGCAGGCCGCGGGGTGGGCGGACGGCATCCACCTGGCCGTCTTCGAGGGCCCCGGCGAGTACCTCTACGGCGAGGAGACGGCCCTCCTGGAGGCCATCGCCGGCCGCCAGCCCTTCCCCCGCATCTCGCCTCCCTTCCGTCGCGGTGTCACCGAGCTCGTCCAGACGCCCGAGGACGTCACGTCGGGGAGCGGGGTGTCGGCGCCCGGGCAGATGGCCGGTCCCGAGGGCGACTCTCCGGCGCCCCCGACCCTGGTGGACAACGTGGAGACGCTGGCCAACGTCCCCAAGATCATCGGCCGGGGCGCGGCCTGGTTCCGGACGGAGGGCACCCGGGAGTCGCCGGGCACGATCGTGTGCACCGTCACCGGCCGGGTCCGCCGCCACGGCGTGGGCGAGGTCATGATGGGCACGCCGCTGCGGGAGGTCATCGAGGACATCGGCGGCGGGCCTCTCCCGGGCCACGAGATCAAGGCGGTCATGTCGGGGGTGGCCACCGGCCTGCTCACCGCCGACCTCCTCGACACCCCCGTGAGCTACGAGGCTCTGGCCGAGGTCGGGAGCGGCCTGGGCTCGGGCGGCTTCATGGTGTTCGACGACACCGTCGACATGACCGCGGTGGCGGCGGGCGTGTCGCGCTTCCTCGCCGTCGAGTCCTGCGGCCAGTGCACGCCGTGCAAGCAGGACGGGCTGGTCCTCGCCGACCTCTGGGCCAAGCTCTGCCGGGGAGAGGGTCAGGAGCACGACCTCCAGACCATCCGGCGCCGGGCGGGCACGGTGGGGGACCGGGCCCGGTGCTACCTCGCCCTCCAGCACCAGGCTGTGGCCTCCAGCGTGCTCGAGCGCTTCGAGGACGACGTCCGGGGCCACGTCGACGGCTCGGCTGCGCCGGTGGAGCCCGAGCTAGTGGCCGAGCTGGTGGACATCAGCGAAGGGCGGGCGACGCTCGACGAGCATCACCGCGAGAAGCAGCCTGACTGGACCTTCGGCGCGGAGTACTCGGGAAAGTCCCCGGCCGACCGCTTCGCCGAGCACCGCGACGGCGACGAGACGTAGCCGGGGCGGCCTTCGGCCCGGGGTGGGCCCGGAAACAGGGCTGGACGGCGCCGACGCGGGGAAGGCTCTGGTCATGAGCGTCCCCGCGCCCGGCACGACCGCCGCTCCGCCGCCCGACACGGACACCGAGCAGTTCACCTTCACGGTCGTGGACGAGGCCATCACCCATCTCGACACCCCGACGGAGCCGTGGAGCATCGAGCTCGAGGTGCACCTCGCCGGCCGTCTCGACGAGGGTCGGTTGCGGTGGGCTCTGGGTCAGGCCATGGGGCACCACCCCATGACCCGCGCCCGCCGCCTCCCCGCCCGGCCGGCGGACCGCACCTA
The DNA here is from genome assembly GCA_035550945.1 of Acidimicrobiales bacterium. Lineage (GTDB taxonomy): Bacteria > Actinomycetota > Acidimicrobiia > Acidimicrobiales > AC-14 > DASZOE01. The sequence goes on along the minus strand of DASZOE010000565.1, from coordinate 3,279 downwards.
TGTCTGGGAGATCACCCCCGTCGCCGACGTCAACCCTCTCCAGGCCGTCGACTGCCCGGACGACGAGCGCCTCGAGCGCCTCCGTGACCGCTTGCAGAGCCTGAGCGTCCCTCTGGCCGAGTCACCGCCGTTCCGCCTCCGCCTCGCGCACCACCCCGACGGCGACGTCCTGATGCTCAACGCCAACCATGCCGCCTTCGACGGCTTCGGCTGTGTCCGGCTCCTGCAGTCCCTGGCCCGGACCTACACGGGCGAGCCCGACCCTCTCCCCGACGTCGAGCTCTCCGACGCCCGCGACATCGAGCGCCACCTCGGGACAGAGGACGAGGAGGAGAAGCTCCAGCGCCTCCGCGCCATTGGCGAGAAGCTCCGGGACGCCCTGCGGCCGCCGGCCCGGATCGCGCCCGACGGGGGCCGCGACGAGTCCGGCTATCTCATCGTCCACCGGGCCCTGTCGGCGGAAGGCACCGGGCGGCTGGCCGAGGCCGATGCCCCGGGAAGCGTCAACGACCTGCTCATGGCCGCCCTCCACCTCACGATCGATGCCTGGAACCGCGACCACGGCTCGTCGGTCGGGCGGATCGGCGTGCTCATGCCCGTGAACCTGCGGCCCAAGGAGTGGCGCGAGGACGTCATCACCAACTTCGTGCTCATGGCGCGGGTCTCCACCGCCACTGCGGACCGGCTGACTCCCACGTCCACCCTCGACGCCGTGGTCGAGCAAACCGAGAACGTCAAGCGCTGGGGAACCGGCGCCGCCCTCATCGAGGTGCTCGGGCGGACGGACCGACTGCCCCTCTGGGTCAAGCAGTCCCTCTCCCCTCTGCTCTCGCTCACGGGGAACCGCCTGGTGGACACCGCGCTCCTGACGAACCTGGGACAGGTATCCGACCCGCCGGTCTTCGGTTCGGGGGCGGGAGAGACCACCGGCATGTGGTTCTCGGCGCCGGCCCGGTTGCCCTGCGGTCTCTCCGTGGGAACGCTGACGGCCGGCGGGCGCCTGCACCTCTCGTTCCGCTGGCGGCGCCCGCTGGTCGACCGGGCCGCGGCCGAGCGCTTCGCCGACGCCTACCTGGACGAGGTGGCGCGGCTGACGGGCGCGGAGCCCGCTTCTCTTGGCGCCTGACCGTCGCTCCGAGATGCCGGATAGCGGTTCCTGCGTCGGGGAAGAAAGACGCCGATGAGCCTAGGAGACGCGGTCAGGCGGTACGCCCGGCACGTCCGGGGGTTCCTCCGTCCCCTTCCCGACGTGGGTCCCCACGCCCCGCTGCCGCCGCCGTTGCCCGACGGGCGGATCCTGTACGTCCCCGGGCGCGGAGAGATGTTCATCCGGGAGGCGCCCGGCCCCGGCGGCGGTCCGGCCATCGTCCTCCTCCACGGCTGGACGCTCTCCGCCGACCTCAACTGGTTCTCGGGCGGGTACGAGGTGGCCACGCGCCACGGCCACATGGTGGCCCCCGACGTCCGCGGCCACGGACGGGGCCTCCGCAGCGAGGAGCCCTTCACCCTCCAGGCCGCGGCCGACGACGTGGCCGCCCTCCTGCGTGAGCTCAGGCTGGGGCCGGTGATCCTGGTCGGCTACTCGATGGGCAGCTCCATCGCCCTGCTCCTCGCCCACACCAACCCCGACGTCGTCGCCGGGCTGGTGCTGGCGTCCAGCGGGCTGCAGTGGCGCGCCTCGGTCTACGAACGGGTCGTCTGGAAGGCGATGGCCGGGGTCGAGTATGTGCTCCGCTTCGGCGCGCCCACGGGCATCACCGACCGCTACCTGCGCCACGCCGTGCAGCAGTCGCCCGACCTGGGGCCGTACCGGAGCTGGCTCAAGGCCGAGGCCCGGCGGGGCGACGCCACCGACATCGCCCACGCCGGCCGCGAGCTCGGGGGCTACGACGCCCGCGCCCTGGCCGAGAAGATCGACGTGCCCACCGTCGTGGTCGTGACCGCCCATGACCACCTGATCCGCAAGGGTCGGCAGCGGCGGCTGGCGGAGGTGATCAGGGGCGCCCGGACCGTGGAGGTCGACGGCGCCCACAACGCGTGGATGGTGAAGCCCGTCGAGTTCGCGGCCGCGATCGACGAAGCCCTCAACATCGTCATGGAACAGCTCGGCATGGAGACCGTGCCGTTGACCGAAGAGGAGAGGGCCGCGCTCGGGCCCCGCGGCGTCCCCGCGGCCGAGCTCACGCCGGAACCCGCCTAGCGCGTCGCGCCGGCGCCGGCCTGGCCATCGCGATCCGGAGGGCGGTGAAGAGGACGAGGGCCACGGCCAGCCCGATCCGCCATCCCCACACCACCACGTCGCTCCCGTCGAACTCGGCGCGGGCGCGGATCGCGGCCACGCCGATGAGGACCATCCCTGCGATGGCGACCTCCACGAGGATCTGGAAGGAGCTCCACCGGCGCTCGAAGGCGAAGGCGAGATAGACGACCGAGGGAAAGGCGGCGAACGCGCTCAGCGAGCGGCAGGTGAGGGGGGTCAGCATCCATGGCGCGTGGCTGGCGATGGCGCTCGGGCGGAAGAACATGACGGCGGCGACCGTGAGCTGGACCGCCCCCACGGCGACGACGGCGACGCGCACGGGTGTGGGCACGATGCGGTCGCCGGGCTCGAGCCGGCGAGGGTCGTGGCGGCGGTTGCGGGCCCACAGCCACGGCAGGAGGACGGGCGTGGAGAAGTAGAGCAGCGACCATGCCCAGAACGACACGTGGCCGTGGTTGAAGCGGTCCCAGTGCAGGAGGGTGGCGATCGCCAGCATCGTGGCGAACGCGGTGATGGCGACGAAACCGAGGCCGACCCGGTGCCATTGGTCGACGGTCGCCACCCGGCAGAAGAAGTACGCCCCCGAGAGGTAGCCGCCGCCCATCACCATGGCGGTCATCGTCGGGTGCATCTCCCAGGCCCAGAGCTGGCGGGTTCGGGTGGGGAACACGTAGAGGAGCACGAAGGCGGCCGCCAGGACGGGGACGATCGCCACCGAGACGACCCGGGTGGCCTTGAGCACGCGGTCGTCGGTCAGGTCGGTCCTCCGTGGTCGAGCCACCGTCGGCCGCCGCACCAGGATGATGTCGCGGGCTCTCCTGCCCGTCCAGTCGCGGCCCCCCATGAATGACAAGCTTGTAACTGTCACACCGGGTGGTCATGCTGGAGGAGATGGTCCTCACGGCTCCCAACCCCTCCAGCACCCCCGACTCGTCCAGCAGCCTGGAAGCGGCCGCCGGCCGGCTGGCCGCGCTCCTCACCGTCGGCGGCGTGGCGCTCGGCGACCCCACGGGCGTGGG
>DASZOE010000564.1:0-1811 GCA_035550945.1 Acidimicrobiales bacterium | reverse complement strand
GGGCCCGCGCCGCCTGGCCCGTCGACGTCGTCCGCCGCCGGTGCTGTCGTCTTCTTGGCCCGGGCGGCGCCCGCCGGAGGGGTCCCAGCCTTCGGCGGTCGCCGCGCCGGCCGTTCTCCGCCCCGGTCGTCGGCCACGACGGAATCATGCCTTCCGGAGGTCCCTTGCAACAACGCGACGGCGACGGACGCCCGACCGCTACCTCGTCCCCCGCACGTAGGCTGGTCTCGACCAACAGGAGGAGACCCGATCCCCGTGCCCGCCGACCCCGCCGCGACGCCCACCGACACCGTCTACGGGCGGCTGGCCGCGCACGTCGCCATCGGGCGGCAGCGCCTGGGCCGGCCGCTCACCTTCGCCGAGAAGATCCTCTTCAACCACCTGCAGGACCCGGCCGGCCAGGAGTTGCAGCGGGGCCACTCCTACGCCGAGTTCTGCCCGGACCGCGTCGCCTGCCAGGACGCCACCGCCCAGATGGCGATCCTGCAGTTCATGACCGCGGGGCTGCCCCGGGTGGCGGTGCCCACCACGATCCACTGCGACCACCTGATCCAGGCGCGCGACGGTGCCGCTGCGGACCTGAGCGCCGCCGAGGAGGCGAACGCCGAGGTCTACGACTTCCTACGCACCGCCGCGGCCCGGTACGGGATGGGCTTCTGGGAACCGGGCTCGGGCATCATCCACCAGGTCGTGCTCGAGCACTACGCCTTCCCGGGCGGGATGATGATCGGCACCGACAGCCACACGCCCAACGCCGGCGGCCTGGCCATGGTGGCCATCGGCGTGGGCGGGGCCGAGGCGGTGGACGTGCTCACCGGCGGCACGTTCGGGCTGCGATGGCCCCGGCTCATCGGCGTGCGCCTCCGGGGCCGCCTCTCGGGGTGGACGTCGCCCAAGGACGTGATCCTCAAGGTGGCCGAGGTGCTCACCGTCAAGGGCGGCACCGGCGCCATCGTCGAGTACTTCGGCCCCGGCACCGAGGCCATCAGCGCCACCGGCAAGGCCACGATCTGCAACATGGGCGCCGAGATCGGCGCCACCACCTCGCTCTTCCCGTACGACGGGCGGGCCGCCGCCTACCTCGAGGCCACGAGCCGCGACCACGTCGCCCAGGCCGCGTCCGCGGTGGCGGGCGACCTGCAGGCCGATCCCGAGGTCGACCTCGACCCCGAGCGCTTCTTCGACTCCGTGATCGAGATCGACCTCTCCGCCCTCGAGCCCCACGTGGTCGGGCCCCACACGCCCGACCTGGCCAGGCCCGTCTCCCGGCTCGCGGCAGAGGCTCGGATCAAAGGTTGGCCCCTCCGGCTCTCGCAGGCGTGCGTGGGCTCGTGCACGAACTCGTCCTACGAGGACATCACCCGAGCCGCCAGCGTGGCCCGCCAGGCCGCAGCCCGGGGCCTGCGCACCCGGACGCCGCTCCTCGTCACACCTGGCTCCGAGCAGGTGCGGGCCACCATCGCGCGGGACGGTCTCCTGGCCGACCTCGAGGCCATCGGGGCCACCGTCCTGGCCAACGCCTGCGGGCCCTGCATCGGGCAGTGGGCGCGCACCGACATCACCCCGGGTGAGTCGAACTCGATCATCACCTCGTTCAACCGCAACTTCCCGAAGCGGAACGACGGGAACGCCCAGACCCTTGCCTTCATCGCCTCGCCGGAGACGACGGTGGCCTACGCCCTGGCCGGGTCGCTCGACGTCGACCCCTTCACGGGGATCGACGGGATCACGCTCGAGCCGCCCGCGGGCGACGAGCTGCCGGCCCGGGGCTTCGTCGAAGGGCCCGACGGTTACCGGCCGCCGGTGGGGCC
>DASZOE010000563.1:0-7532 GCA_035550945.1 Acidimicrobiales bacterium | reverse complement strand
CGCCCGGGTCAACCCGTCGGTACCCCATTGGGGCGGGCCCGTCGGGCTCAGCCCCGGGACGTCCGTCGGCCAGGCCGTGCACGGCTACGGCAGCTCGGACCTGCGCCTGGGCGAGGGCGTCCTCAGCCCCATGAAGGGGATCAGCCTGGGTGACGTCGCCGGCGGCTGGTCCCACGAGGTGCTCACCGTGCTCCCGGGCGTCCCCGGCGACTCGGGCAGCGCGTTCCTCGACTCCCGGGGTCGGGCCCTGGGCCAGCTCAGCACCCTCGCCCTCCTGCCCCTCCCCGGGGCCAACGGGGTTGCCGACCTCCGCCGGGCGCTCTCCTACATGCGGGCCCACACCGACGTCGACGCCACCCTCGCCGTCGGCACCCAGCCCTTCAACGGCAACCGCATCCTCTAGGCGCGAACGCTAGATCTGGCGTCGGGGCGGCACCGGGTCGGACGGGTCGGTCTCGGGCTCGGCCTGGAGCTGCTCGAGGTCGGTGCCCAGGTCCCGGGCGAGGGTCTCGACGAACCCCCGGCTCTCCGTCGCGAACGGCAGCCACGTGAGGTAGCGCTCGTAGGTCTCCTCGGCGCCCGGCGGACCCTCGACCGCGGCCAGGCGCCGCATGAACCGGTCGAGAGCCAGGAACTCCTCGAGGCGCTCGTCGCCGGTCTCCCCGCCTTGTTCGTCGAGCGCGGCCTGGAAGCGCTCGAACGGCACCGGGTCGTGCTCTTCGCGCGTCAGCCGGGGCCCGAAGTGGTCCTCCACCTCCCGCATCACGTCGCCGAAACCCGTCGTCAGGCTGGGGAGCCAAGGGTCCTGGGCGGCCGGATGGCCCTTCGGGAGGCCGAAGCGGAGGGCGGCGACCACCCCCCCGATCATGTGGAAGATGTACGGGATCGAGCGGTACGCACGGCGGCTCTGGAAGTAGTACACGATCGGGTACCGCCGCATGCCCTCGGCCTGGTTGACCAGGCTGCGGTGGAACTCCCGGAGGTGGGTCGAGAGGCCCTCGGGACGGCCGTCGACGAAGTGGGGCGCGAGGATCGACCGCGGGTCGCCGCCGTCCTCGGCCTGGTGGTGGAGGGCGGCGGCCAGGGAGTTCTGCGCCTGCAGCACCCGGTAGACGTTGAGCAGGTAGCTCACCGTGAGGGTGAGGATCCCGAGGCCGACGAACGTCTCCGACGCGGTCAGCAGGCGCAACGACATCGTGGTGGCCACGATGTCGGTGGAACCGAGGCTCGAGAGGTGGATCGCCGAGACGTAGAGAGCCGTCCCGAAGGAGTCGTCCAGGCCGGGTCCGGCGACGAACCTGTCGTCGAGGAGACCCGGGTAGTACAGCACGGCGAACCCCACGAGCTGCGTACCCAGCCAGACGAGCAGCGTCAGGGCCACCATGGCGGGAGCGGCGAGGGAGCGGGCGGAGCTCCGCAAGCGCGTCGGTAGGCGCCCGGTGACGGTGCGGACCGCCACCCAGGACCACCGGTAGAGCTTGGGGGTGAGGAAGCCGATGGCGTCGTGCTGGAGGACGGCGAAGAACACGTCGACCAGCCCGACGAGGATGATTGCGATCCCGAGAAGCGTCCAGGCCAGGTCCATGGTCAGCGCGAGCCGGCGCCGCCCGGCGCGCCGGAGGCGACTCCGGCGGTCAGGCGGCCGGGCCCTGCTCCAAGACGGTCACCTGATCGGTGGCCGAGATCCGGATCCTCGTCCAGGTCACGTTGTTGGCCGTAGTGGCCTCGGTGAACAACGCGTGGGGATCGGCGTGGGCCCGAACGACGTAGTCGCCGCTCGGGAGCCCGGCGATGTCGATCCACTGGAAGGCCACGTACCAGGGGTAGACGTCGCCCCAGCCCACCGACAGGCCCATGTCGACGCTCGTCGAGCTCTGCGAGCCGCACCCCAGGTACACCGGGGAGGACGGGGACCCCGGGAGGATGCGGTAACGCTGGGAGTCCAGGAAGCAGAACCCGACCTTGGCGCCCCGGCCCAGCTCCCGCGACGAGCCCACCCTGGTGATGCTGTAACGCTCGAGGTCGCGCACGTGCCAGTGGTCGTGGCCGTCGCCGGAGTACTCCATCAGGGCCTGGGTGCGGACGCTCCCCACGGCACCGTTGTCGTAGACGACTTGCTGCCGGACGGACGACATCACCCCGGACGACGAGGCCGAGCGGCGACCGCTGAGGAGGAAGGGGCCGGCCCCGACGTTGACGATCTCGGTGGTGAACCGCAGGCGCCGGGCCCCGCCGGAGCTGTCGATCACGAAGTCGCCGAGCGGTGCCATGCCCAGGTCGGGCAGCCGCGGGGCGAGGGCGCCGGCGGTCGTCGCGGGGGTGAGGCCGAGCACCACGGCTGCCAGGGCGACGGCTGTCGCCACCATCGTCGGGCGCCTCACGAACGGGAGTGTAGGCGGGTGCGATGAATTCCGGAGCGACAGGTCGTCGGAACCGGCGTGACCGGGGCTGGACCGGGGGCCACACGCCCGGCGGTAGCCTCGACGCGTGCCTCACGCGGTTCGCTTCGTCATCGTCGGCGGCGGCCCCGCCGGCAACTCGGCCGCCACCACCGCCGCCCGCTTCGGCGCCGAGGTCACCCTCGTCGAGCGGGACGTCGTGGGCGGCGCGGCCCACCTCTGGGACTGCATCCCCTCCAAGGCCATGATCGCCACCGGTGGGGCGATGGCCTTCGCCAACCGGGCCCCGGGCATGGGTCTCGCCCACCGGGACGCGGCCCTGGACTTCGACGCCCTGAAGCGGCGGATCACCGAGATCGAGGACCACCTGAACCGCTCGGTCTCGGACCTGCTGTCCAGCCAGGGCGTCCGCATCGTGCGGGGGACGGGACGGATGACGGGCCCCCACTCGGTGGCCGTGGACACGGCCGACGGCACCGAGGAGCTGCCCGCCGACGCCGTCCTCCTGAGCACGGGCAGCCGCCCCCGCGTCCCTGACTGGTGCGAGCCCGACGGCGACCGCATCCTCACCACCCGGCAGGCCTATCCCCCGCCGCGGCTGCCCGAGCACCTGGTGGTGATCGGCTCGGGCGTGACCGGGGTCGAGTTCGTGCACATGTTCCGCTCCTTCGGGTGCAAGGTCACGCTCATCGTCAGCCGCCAGCAGGTCCTCCCCAACAAGGACCCGGAGGTGGCCGCCGCCCTCGAGGAGGACTTCCTCCGCCGGGACATCACCCTCCTCAAGGGGGCCAAGGCGGTGGGCATCGACCGCGACGGCGACGCCCTCGTCGTGCGGTGCGACGACGGCCGCGCCGCCCGCGGCAGCCACGGCCTCCTGGCCATCGGCGCCGTCCCGAACTCCGAAGGCCTGGGCCTCGACGGGGCCGGCGTGGAGGTCGACCGGGGCGGCTACGTGCCCGTGAACCACCACTGCCAGACGAACCTCAGCCATGTCTACGCGGCCGGCGACCTCTCCGGGAAGCTCCCGCTCTCGTCGGTGGCGTCCATGCAGGGGCGCAAGATCGCCGAGCACGTCATGGGCCTGCACACCCGCCAGCACCGCCACCTCGACTACGACAAGGCCGCCCAGGCCATCTTCACCGAGCCCGAGATCGCCGAGGTCGGCGTGGCCGAGGCCGAGGCGTTCGCCACCGGGCGCAAGATCCGCGTCACCAAGGTCCCGTTCTCGGCCAGCGCCAAGGCGCTCATCAACGACGATCCCCGGGGCTTCGTGAAGATCGTCTCCGATCCCGCCACCGGCGTCGTCCTTGGCGGGTCCATCGTCGGGCGCCACGCCGCCGAGCTCATCTCCGTCGTGGCCCTGGCCGTGAACGCCCGCCTCAAGGTCGTCGACATCGTCGAGAGCCTGCTCGTCCACCCGACCCTGGCCGAGTCGCTCGCCGAGGCCGCCGAGTAGCGCTCCCCGCGCCTACCGGAGGACGACCACCACGTCGCCGGCGCTGACCGTGTCGCCGGCCACGACCCGCACCTCGGCCACCGTGCCGTTGCGGTCGGCGGACACGAGGTTCTCCATCTTCATGGCCTCGAGCACGCAGACGGCCTGACCGGCCGCCACCTCGTCGCCCACCTCGACCAGGACCTCGACGATGGTCCCCTGCATGGGGACGGTGATGCGCCCGGGGCCGGCCCCGGAGGAGGCGGCCGGGCCGTGGCGCCGGGCCCGCGAGACCGGCGCCGCGGGGGGCCCGGCGTGCTCCTCGGGCGCCCACAGGCGGACGCGGTAGCGGCGGCCTTCGACCTCCACGTCGACGTCGCGGCCGACGGCGTCAGGCATCGCCGGCGGCGGGCCTCCGCCCGGCTGGGCGCTCAGCCCCGACAGGTCGAGGCGCTCCTCGACCCAGCGGGTCGAGTGCTCGCCGGCGACGAAGTCGGGGTGCTCGAGGATGGTGAGGTGCACGGGCGCGTTGGTGGCCACGCCCTCGACGACCGTCTCCCGGACGGCCCGCACCAGCCGGCGCCTGGCCTCCTCGCGGTCGTGGCCCCAGGCGACGATCTTGGCCACCAGGTTGTCGTAGTGCTGGCTCACCGAGTCGCCCGTGGCGTACCCGGCGTCGACCCGCACGCCGTATCCGCCCGGGAGGCTGAGCCGGGTGATGGCTCCGGGCGAGGGCAGGAAGCGGCCGCCGGCGGGGTCCTCGGCGTTGAGGCGGCACTCCATGGCGTGGCCCCGCCGCTCGAGCGACTCCGACGTGAACGACAGCCGTTCGCCGGCGGCCACACGGAGCTGCTCGGCCACCAGGTCGATCCCGTACACGAGCTCGGTGACGGGGTGCTCGACCTGGAGCCGGGTGTTCATCTCCAGGAACCACGAACCGCCGTCCTCGTAAAGGAACTCGACCGTGCCCGCGCTCACGTAGCCGCACGCCTCCGCCACCCGCACGGCCGCCTCCCCCAGCCGGCGCCGGTCATCCTCGGACAGGCCGGGCGAGGGCGTCTCCTCGACCAGCTTCTGATGGCGGCGCTGGCACGAGCAGTCCCGCTCCCCGAACCAGGCCACGTTGCCGTGGGTGTCGGCGAAGACCTGGACCTCGACGTGCCGCGGCCACTCCAGGTAGCGCTCGAGGTAGACCTCCTCACGCCCGAAGTAGGCGTGGCCCTCCCGGCGGGCGGCGTCGAGGGCGGACGCCGCCCCGTCGGGGCCCGACACCACACGCATGCCCCGACCGCCGCCCCCGTAAGCGGCCTTGATCGCCACCGGCCAGCCGTGCTCCTCGCCGAAGGCCACGACCTCGTCGGCCGTCCCGACCGGTGCGTCGGTACCCGTCACGGGGCTCACCCCGGCGGCGGCCGCCGTCTGGCGGGAGGAGATCTTGTCTCCCATGAGCTCCATGGCCTCGGGCGGCGGTCCCACGAACGCCACGCCGAGGTCGACGACGGCCCTGGCGAAGTCGGGGTTCTCGGAGAAGAACCCGTAGCCGGGGTGGACGGCCTGGGCCCCGCTGCGACGGACGACGTCGAGGACGGCCTCGGTGTTCAGGTAGCTCTCGGCCGCCGTCCGCCCGCCGAGCGACCAGGCCTCGTCGGCCAGGCGGACGTGGAGGGCGTGGCGGTCGAGGTCGGAGTAGACGGCGACCGTGGCCACGCCCAGCTCGCGGCACGTGCGCAGGACGCGGACGGCGATCTCGCCGCGGTTGGCGACGAGCACCTTGGAGAACACGGGCCCTATGGTGCAGGGATGGCAGACGGCGGCGCCAGGCCGGGCCGCCGGGTCCCCCGCTTCGCCGACGTCCGGCACCACCGCGAGGTCGACTCCACCAACCGGGTCGTGACCGACCTGGCCAAGGTGGGGGCGCCCGACGGGGTGGTCGTGGTCGCCGACCACCAGACCGCGGGCCGGGGCCGGCGCCGGCGGTCGTGGGTCGCGCCGCCGGGCTCGTCGCTGCTCGTCTCGGTGCTCCTCCGCCCCGACGCGGCGGGCGGGCCGCCGGCGTTGACGACGGTCGCCGGCTCCCTCGCCGCCGCCGACGCCGTGGCCGAGGTCGCCGGGTTCGGACCGGCCCTGCGGTGGCCGAACGACCTGTACGCCGACGGGCGCAAGCTCGGCGGCGTCCTGGCCGAGGTGGTCGACGGCGGGGCCGTGGTGCTGGGAGTCGGCCTGAACCTGCGCTGGCCGTCGGGCGTGCCCGAGCCGATCGCCGGCATCGCCGTCGCCGCCGAGGAGGTCGCCGGGCGCGCCGTCGACCGTGACCGGCTCCTGACCGCGTTCCTCGGCCACCTCGAGGCCCGCGACGGCGCGCTCGCCTCGGCCCCGGGGCGGAGCCGCACGCTGGCCGACTACCGGGACCGGTGCGAGACCCTCGGGCGGGAGGTGAGGGTCACCGTCCCGGGCGGGCGCACGGCGGCCGGGGTGGCCGCCGGCGTCGACGGCGCCGGGCGCCTCGTGCTCGATTCCGACGGGGTCGCCTCCGTCCTCGCCGTCGGGGACGTCGAGCACGTCGCGACGTCGTGAGCGAGCCCCCCGTCGGAGCACAGCGGGAGATCCAGCTCGGGCGGGGTCGAGCCGCTCGACACCGCTACGTCCTGGGCGACGAACCGGTGGCCTGAGGCCCCAGCCGGTGGAGGGCCACGGCTGCGGCCGTCGCCACGTTCAGCGAGTCCACGCCCGAGGCGATGGGGATGCGCACCCGCCGGTCGGCCGCGGCCAAGGTTGCGGCCGTCAGCCCCCAGCCCTCGGACCCGACGAGGAGGGCGCGCCGCGGCCCGGGCCGGACCCGGGCGATGTCCTCGGCGTCGACGGCGGGCGTGAGGGCGACGGTCTCGAACCCGTGCCCGGCGACGGCCGGGAGGCACGCCGGCCACCCGCCCACGCGGGTGTGGGGGATCCGCAGGACGTGGCCCATCGAGACCCGGACCGAGCGGCGGTACAGGGGGTCCGCGCAGGTGCCGTCCAGGACCACGGCGTCGACCCCGAAGGCGGCCGCGTTGCGGAACAGGGCGCCGAGGTTCTCGTGGTCGTTCACGCCCTCGAGCAGCAGGACCAGGCGTGCCCCGGCCAGCAGCGACTCGAGGTCGGGCAGGGGCCGGCGGTCGGCGGAGGCCAGCGCTCCCCGGTGGAAGTGGAAGCCGCAGACGGCGTCGAGCAGCGCCTGGTCGGCCACCAGCACGGGACCGTCAAGGGCGTCGATCTCCCGGGTCAGGGCCCGCAGGCCCCGCTCCGTGACCACGAGCGACCGCAGCCGGTACTCGGAGGCGAGCAGCTGGCGCACGACCAGCGGGCCCTCGGCGACGAGCCAACCACGGTCGGTGGCGGGTGCGCGGTCCCGGAGGCCGACGAAGTCGGCCACCCGCGGGTCGGCGGGGTCGTGGACGGGCACCAGCTCGGCCATCGCGTCGATCATGCCGCGCCCGCGGGCGGGGCACCGGGCTGGCGCCGAGGGACGCCCCCGCGGAAGAATCGCCTCGTGCCCGTCGCTCCGCCCCCCGTCTCGGACCGCGTCCCCGAGGCCCCCGCGCACGGTGCCGAAGCCCCCGCCGACGAGCGCTCCTTCCTCGTCCGCTACTGCGAACGCCTGATGGCTCGGCCCGGGCGCCTGCTGACCGCCCTGGTGGCGACCACCCTGGCCGCCTTGGCCG
>DASZOE010000562.1:0-2822 GCA_035550945.1 Acidimicrobiales bacterium | reverse complement strand
ATCGACCGGTAGCTGAAGAGCGTGGTCGGCGAACGGCCGATGTGCTCGATGTGGGCGAGCCAGGCATCGAGGAGGGCGTCGACCGTCATGTTCGCCGGTGACACGGTGCCGGCGTTCACCTCCGCAACCAGTGCGGCCAGTTGGTTCTGGGCTTGGCGCTTCGGGCCTCGGAATGCTCTGGTGCGGTAACGCTTCCGGCCGGTGATCGAGTCGGTGCCCTCGAACACCCGCAACTGCCAGTAGCCGGGGCTGCGCTCCCGCATTGAGCCCTTCATGGATGGCCACGCTAACAGGTAGATGGCCAAGATGGATGGACAGACGGAAACCGAGCTTCCCTGGGCGAGTCCATCGCTCGCGCTACAACCCTCTGACCAGGACTTTTATTGGCGCCCCCGGCAGGACTCGAACCTGCGACGCACGGTTTAGGAAACCGACGCTCTATCCTCTGAGCTACGGGGGCGGGAGATGGAGAAGGGGTCGTGAAAGGCCTGCTTCCGTGCCGACGGTCCTCTTATCCGGTACTTCATGCTACCGACGACGTCGCTCGCGACCTCTCCCCCGAGGTGCACCAACGTCGCGTGGATGGCGTGAGGTTCGAAAGGAACTCCCCAGCCGGCTGCGCCTCGTCGTCGGCGTTTCAGTGGGCCCTCCTCGACGGTGCTGTCGTCACCCAGCCCGTCCCGGCGACGATCCCGTGGGCGGTACCCCTCGATGCCCGTCGTCGTCCCGCACACCGAGCACTTCGACCTGGACGACGAGGTGGCCCGGCCCGGGCTCAGGTCACCTTCTCGCGGACCTGGGCCGCGGCCCGCCTGGCCCGCCACCCGAGCGAGGGCGCGCCCTCGGTGTCGACCGCGGCCAGGACGAGGCCGCCGAGCATTCCCACGTTCTTCAGGAAGTGGATCTGCTGCTGGGCCCGCTGGGGCCCGTCCTCTACCTCCCAGAACCGGTGCCCGGCGAACGTCGTGGGTACGAGTGACGCGGCGAGGGCGCAGGCGGCCAGCCGGGGCAGCCGTCCGAAGGCGAGCAGCACACCGGCGGCGACCTGCACGGCGGCGTTGATCTTCACCAGCTGGTCGGCCTCGTCGGGGAGCGGCAGCGGCTCGGCGATCTTCGGCGCCACGTCCTCGGCCATCTCCACCCGGGGCTCGGGGTTCCGCAGCGTTTCGATGCCCCCGGAGACGAACGGGGCGGCCAACAGGGGACGGGCGATGCGTCGGGTCAGGCTCACCCGCGCGTCCTACCCGCCCGCCGACCGACGGAACACGCTCCGCACCGCTCCGAGCCCCGCTACACGAACCAGAAGGTGTGGGGCGATCTGGACCGCGTCCTGGCCGCTGTCGGGCGGCGGCGCTGGCGCTCACCTCCCGGTAAGGGTTCAAGAACATTGCCGGAGATTGAGCGGCATGGCGGCCCGGGCCGAGGCGGCTCGAATGCATGGGGCGCCCGACCGCCGGGTACGCGGCCACTGGTCCGATCGCACTACTCACCGAAGGAGAGCCGATGCCTCCCACCGTCCGTGACGTCATGACCACCAACCCCGTCGCCCTTTCCGCCCAGGCGCCCGTGCTCGACGCGGCCAAGAGGATGCGGGAGGCCGACATCGGCGACGTCATCGTCCTCGACGGCGACACCATCTGCGGCCTGGTGACCGACCGTGACATCGTCGTGCGGGTCCTCGCCGAGGAGCGGGAGCCGGCCGGGACCAAGCTGGGCGAGATCTGCTCCCGGGAGCTGGCCACCGTGTCGCCCGACGACGACCTCACCCGGGCCGGCGACCTCATGAAGGAGCGCCAGATCCGCCGGGTGCCGGTGGTGGAGGGCGGCCGGCCGGTGGGGATCGTCTCCATGGGCGACCTGGCCGTGGAGCGCGACCCCGACTCCGCCCTGGGCGAGATCAGCGCCGCCCCCGCCAACAACTGACGGAGGGGGGTCGACCGCCAGGGTCGCTACGGCGCCGAGGCCCCTTGGGCCGCGTCGGCGGACCAGGCGGTGAGAACGCCCTGCTCGACGATGCGCAGGCCGGCGTCGAACTCGGCGTCGACGTCGCGGTCGGCCATGTAGGGCGCCATCCGGGCCAGGTTGGGCAGGCCCAGCTCGAGCAGGGCGTCGCGGTCGCAGTAGGGGCCGACACCGCCGAAGAACCCCGACGACTCCATGATCACGAAGCCGAGCACGTAGGCGACGATCGTGCGGAAGGCGGCCAGGGCGTGCTCGGGGTCGAGCCCGGCCTCGGCCAGGACGGCGAACGCCGCCTCGCAGGGGCCCAGCGACCCTCCGGTGGCGAAGGGGCGGGTGACGAGCAGCGGGATGCAGTTGGGGTGGCGCATGGCCACCGCCCGCAGGGAGCGGGCCATGCGCGACGCCCGCTGGTCCCACGTGCCCGAGGCCGGGTCGGGGAGCTCGATGTCGGCCAGCACGACCTCGACCAGGCCGTCGAGGAGCGCCTCCCGGTTGGGCACGTGGTGGTACAGCGACATCGTGCCCACACCCAGCTCCGAGGCCAGGGCCCGCATGTTCAGCGCGGCCAGACCGCTCCGGTCGACGAGCGCCACCGCCGCGGCCAGGATCGCCTCGCGGTCGAGCGGACGACGCGAGCGCCGCCCCCGCGAGCCGCCCCGACCGGTGGTGACCATCCCCATGCCTTCCTCGGGTAGCCCGAAAAAAGTGTCTTGACGGATCGTACGTACAACGTACGATCCCGGCAAGTGCCGCCAGACGGCCCCGCAGACCGGGCAAGGGCGGCCACGACGCGGGAGGGCTAGAACATGCGACTTTCCACCCAGTCCCTTGCCCGAGCGAGCAGCCGGCACCCGGGGCGG
>DASZOE010000561.1:0-1506 GCA_035550945.1 Acidimicrobiales bacterium | reverse complement strand
GAACGGGTCGGCGCGGCCGAGTTCACCCGCCAGGTCCGGGCCGAGCTGCGCAAGGTGGCGTGGCCGACCCGCGCCGAGGTCGCCAACTTCTCCTTCATCGTGTTCGTGGCCCTCGTCCTTCTCACCGGGCTGATCTTCGGGCTGGACTACCTGTTCGGCAAGGGCGTCATCTACCTCTTCGAGTCATGACCGGCTTGACGCTCCCCGAGCCCGACGACCGTCCCGGCGACGGTGCGCTCGAGTCCCCGGAGGCCCTCAGCGAGCCCGAGGCCCTCAGCGAGCCCGAGGCCCTCAGCGAAGAGGAGCTCCTCGCCGCCGGCCTGCCCGACGAGGAGGACGTGCTCGAGGAGGTCGTCCTCGAGAGCCCCTACGACCGGCCCGGGTCCTGGTACGTGGTGCACACCTACGCGGGTTACGAGAACAAGGTGAAGTCCAACCTCGAGAGCCGCATCGCCTCCATGAACATGGAGGACCGCATCTTCGAGTGCGTCATCCCCATGGAGGACGTCATCGAGTTCAAGGGCGGCAAGAAGGTCACCGTCCAGAAGAAGGTCTTCCCCGGGTACCTCCTCGTGCGCTGCGAGCTCGACGACGACTCCTGGCGGGTCGTCCGCAACACTCCCGGCGTCACCGGGTTCGTCGGCCTCGGCGCCAAGCCGACACCCCTCTCCCGCAAAGAGGTGGAGAGCATCCTCCAGGTCCAGCCCGAGGGGGTCGACGGAGCCAAGAAGACGCGGCCCCACCGGCCCATGTTCGAGGTGGGCGAGAGCGTGCGGGTGCGAGAGGGCCCGTTCGCCGACTTCTCCGGCCAGATCGCCGAGATCAACGAGGACCAGCTGCGGGTCAAGGTCCTCGTGAACATCTTCGGGCGCGAGACGCCGGTGGAGCTCGAGTTCAGCCAGGTCGCCAAGCTGTAGGCGCGCGACCCCCCAGAGCAACGAGAGGAACAGGCATGGCGAAGAGACGCGTCGCCGCCGTGGTCAAGATCCAGATCCCGGCCGGGGCCGCCACCCCGGCTCCCCCGGTGGGCACCGCCCTCGGGCCCCACGGCGTCAACATCATGGAGTTCTGCCGCCAGTACAACTCGGCGACGGAGAACCAGCGGGGCACGATCATCCCCGCCGAGATCACGATCTTCGAGGACCGGTCGTTCACGTTCGTCACCAAGACGCCGCCGACGCCGGTGCTGCTGCGGGCCGCGGCCGGCCTGGAGAAGGGCTCCACCACCCCGGGCCGCGAGGGCGTGGGGAGGATCACCGACGCCCAGCTCACCGAGATCGCCCAGACCAAGATGCCCGACCTCAACGCCAACGACATCGAGGGCGCCAAGCGCCAGGTCGCCGGCACCGCCCGCTCCATGGGGATCTCGGTCCGATGACCGTCGCCCAGGGGAGCAAGAGCAAGAAGTACACCGACGCGGTCCGGCGTTTCGACCGCCAGGCCCAGCACGCCCCGGGCGAGGCCGTCGACCTGGTCAAGAGCCTCGCCTCGGCCAACTTCGACGAG
>DASZOE010000560.1:0-3189 GCA_035550945.1 Acidimicrobiales bacterium | reverse complement strand
GGCTGCCATCTGCTGGGAGAAGAGGGTCGCCTGGATGCCGTGGAAGAGGCCCTCGAGCCAACCCACGAGCTGGGCCTGGGCCACCCGGAGCTCCGCTTCGGAGGGCGAGGCGCTCTCGAAGGGTGAGCTGAGCCGGGCCAGCTCATCCCGCAGGTCGTCGGCGATGCACTCCCCCAGCTCCCGCACCGAGGTCTCGTAGATCTCCCGGAGGCGGGTGCGTCCCGCCTCGTCGAGGGGCGCCCGCCGGACCTCCTCGAGGAGCTCCTTGGTCATGGCCCCGATGCGCAGGCCCTTGGCCGGGGACTCGATCATCCCGCCGCCGGCGGCGGCCGGGGCGCCGTCGGCGTCGAGCACCTCGGGGGGCCCGGCGGGGGGCTGCATGTCTGGGCCCACGTGCGTCATGACTCTCGATCCTTTCCTGCCGGGGACGTCTTCATGCCGCCGCACCAACCAGGGGCACGAGCATCTCGGGCCGGGTGAGCGACCCGTGGCGGCAACGGAGGCGGATCTCGCCGGTGTCGGCGGGGTCGAGGAAGGCCACCGGCTCCCGGGCCGCCAGCACCACGTCGCCCAGGCGGCCCTCGCTCTCCGGCGCCAGGCTGCCGCCGAACCACCCGTCGGCCGCGGCCTCCTCCCGCGTCCGCACCCAGGCCTGGCCGCCGTGGCAGCGGCGGGCGGCGTCGGCCAGGCGGTCCCGGCAGCCGGGGCGGGCGTGCAGCCAGCGGAAGCGGCCCTCGCCCGAGAGCATCCCCGTGTGGTCCATCACCTCCCGATGGAGGGGGACGACCCGCTCGCCGACGTCGATCTGGCCGTGGTCGGCGCACACGGCCACGGCCGCCCCGCGGGGCAGCACGTCGAGCAGGTCGGCGGCCAGGCGGTCGGCGGCCACCAGCTCGGCGTCGTAGAAGGGGCCGAAGCCGTACTCGTGGGCCACCTTGTCCACGCCGTCGTAGTAGGCGTAGACGAAGGGGGCGCCCTCGGCGAGGAGGCCGCCCACGGCGGTCACCAGCGTCGAGGGGACCCGCCAGCCCACCATGCGCACGCCGGCCAGGTGGGCGCGGGTGAAGCCCGTCTCCCCGAACTCGGCCCTGGTGACGACGGGGGGCTTGGTGCCCGCGAACGGCTCCAGGCGCTGGAACTCCTCGGGGGGCACGGCGTCGCGAGCGTCCTCGCCCCGCACCGTCCGCCACCGCAGCACGTTGAGCACGTCGGTGCCGAGGACGCGGACCCGGTAGCCGAGCACCCCGTGGGCCGCGGGGCGGGCGCCGGTGGTCAACGAGGTCAGCGCCGTCGCCGTTGTGGACGGGGCGACGGTGGTCACCGGGCCCCCGGTCATGGACGCCAGGGTCGGGGCCAGCTCGGCCCGCTCCTGGAGCTGGTCCCAGCCCAGGCCGTCGAGCACGAGGAGCACGACCTGCTCGGCCGTCGCCACCGGCGCCGGCAGCCACGCCGGCACCTGGGCGCGCCGCCCGAGGATTGCGGGGACCACGCCCTCCAGGGAGGCGCCGCCGTAGTCCGGGAGGAGTGGCGCGCTCATGCCGCCAACCCTACGCGGCGTGCCGAACCGCACGTTCTCCGCCCCGAGCCCGTACCATGGAGAGGGTGAGGGTGTCCACCAGAGGCGACTACGCCAGCCGGGCGCTGCTCTCCCTGGCCCTGCACAGCGACGAGCGCGGCCCCACGTCGGTACGCGACATCGCCGAGCGCACGGGCCTTCCCCAGCCGTACCTCGAGCAGATCCTCCTCGCCCTCAAGGGCGCGGGCCTGGTGCGCTCGAAGCGGGGCGTCGGTGGCGGCTACGTGCTGGCCCGGACCCCCGAGGACATCACCCTCGGACAGATCGTCAGCGCCGTCGACGGCCCGATCGTCGTGGGCGACTTCGGCGAGCCCCACCAGAACGGGGCCTGCGACCACGAGGGCCAGTGCGTGCTGATCTCGGTGTGGGCCGACGTGGGCGAGCACATGCGCCAGCACCTCGACTCCTTCACCCTCGCCGACATGGTCGCCCAGGTGCGGGGCACGAGTCTCCCCGATGCGGCCGCCGAGCCGGGCGCCCAGCCCGCATCCGCCTCCGCCTAGACGTCGGGCCGAGACTCGGACGGGCTAGACGGGACGGTTGGGCGGGTCGTTGGCCCGTTCCGCCTCCTCGGGCCGGATCCCCCGCACGGGCGTCTCGGGGGTGATGTCGGCCGACGGGGCGACGTCCACCAGGCGGACGTCGGCCGCCCGGGCCGCGGCCTGCAGGTCGGCGGCGGAGCCCTTCACCACCGCTCCGAACACGAGGGGCCCGTCGGCCTTCACGCTGTCGACCAGCTTGCTCAGCCGGGCGGCCTCCTCCTCGTAGAACTTCTTGAAGGTGGGGTCGTCGACGGTGGGGATCAGCTTCCGGATCTCGTCCCGCTCGCTGCGGTTCTCGGCCACCTGGGCCTCGACCCACTGGGCCATGCTCCCGGTGACCACCGAGGGAGCCCCGCCGGGGACGGCGGCCAGGAGCGAGGTCACGGTGAGCTTGCCCACGGCGGCGCGAGCCTCGGCCTCGTTCACGTACCTGCCGAAGGACACGACCGCGGCCCGGTTGCCGCGGGCCTCGGCCAGCGCCTTCTGCCGGGCCTCGATGTAGGCAGGCAGCGGCTCCCCGGGCGACGGCCCGACGCCGGCGGTGGCAAGGGGTCCCGAGCCGGCCACGCTGGGGTCGTCGGCGCCGCGGTCGCGCAGGGCAACCGTGACCAGCCCTCCCAGCCCGACGACGATGAGGCTGAAGGCGAAGAGCAGCAGCACGCGCCGGGCCTTGCGGTCGTCCTCGTCGACGACGCCCGGTGGGCGGTAGGGGTCAGCGGAGTAGCTCACGGACCTCCTCGAGATCGGCCGGGAGCGGCGAGGTGTGGCCTCGGCGCTCGCCCGTCGCCGGGTGGTCGAAGGCGAGGGAGTGGGCGTGCAGGAACGGTCGGCCCACCGGCAGCGCCGGGCGTCGGCCACCATACCGGACGTCACCGGTCACAGGGTGGCCGATGGCCGCCAGGTGGACCCGGATCTGGTGGGTCCGGCCCGTCTCCAACGTGCACTCCAGCAGGCTGAGGGCCGCGGGCGCCTCGTAGCGCTCGAGCACCCGGTAGCGGGTCCGGGCCTCGCGGCCCGTGGCCGCGACCGCCATCTGGGTGCGGTCGCGCTCGGAGCGGCCCACCGGGGCGT
>DASZOE010000559.1:0-4876 GCA_035550945.1 Acidimicrobiales bacterium | reverse complement strand
GGGCCAAGGTCGAGGACGGCCACGGGCTGCTCGGGGCGCGACGGCGGCGAACTGGCCGTCCCCGGGCAGGGGCAGCCGGACCGTGTGGCCCGACGGCGACCGGAGCCACGCCTGTTCCACAACCTGCCAGTCCGCCACCGAGTCCGGCGTCACGCCCAGCGCCTCGAGCTCGCGCAGGGCGGCGGCGGTGAGGCCGTCACCGCAGCACTTGTCCCGCGGGAACCGGGCCTTGTCGACCACGGTGACGTCCCGGCCGGCCCGCGCCAGGGTGATGGCCGCCGCCGCGCCCGCGGGCCCGCCCCCCACCACCACGACCTCGGTGTCGACCGCGCCTGCGCTCGAGGCGGCGCTCACGTGCAGCGCACCCCCTGCTCGGGGGCGTACACGCCCCTGAAGCGGTCCACCGCCGTCCGCCCGTCGAGGAACCTCCGCGTGCGCTCGGTGGTGACCGCCTTGCACGGGCCCCGCTCGCTGACCGTCTGGTTGGACTGGGTGACCTCCTCGACCCAGCGCGTCGAGTACAGGCTCACGGTGATCGAGCCGCCGGTGTAGGTCGGCCACACGAGGACGCCGTAGGGGCTGTTGTTTCGCACCTTCAAGTCGGGGCGGGGGAAGGACAGCGTCGCCTCCCGACCGTACGGGTAGCGGGAGATGTACAGCGTGTGCATCTGGTACTCGGGGATCTCGAGGCCGGCGAAGAAGGCGGCGTTGAAGAGGGTGGTCGCGAACTGGGAGATGCCGCCGCCGGGGCTCGCTTCGAGCTGGTTGCCCTCCCCGATGACGGGGGCGGCGACGAAGCCCTTCTCGGTCGTCCGGGGCCCGATGGCGGCGTTGACCGAGAAGGTCTGGCCCGGCTCGATCACCGTGCCCCGGAGGCGGTCGGCGATCAGGTGGATGTTGCGGACCCGGGGCTCGCCGCTGGCGTGGGGCGTCGTGAAGGTCGCCACCTGCTCGACGATCCCCAGCCTTCGGGCCGCGCTCTCGTCCCGCCGCGGCGCCACGGGCTTCAACGGGAGCGACACGGTGGGGGGCGGGGTGGTCGTGAGCGCG
Organism: Acidimicrobiales bacterium; assembly: GCA_035550945.1. Classification (GTDB taxonomy): domain Bacteria; phylum Actinomycetota; class Acidimicrobiia; order Acidimicrobiales; family AC-14; genus DASZOE01. The sequence goes on along the minus strand of DASZOE010000559.1, from coordinate 3,826 downwards.
TCGGCGACGGCGGCCACGGCCTCGGGCGCGCAGCAGGCGGAGCCGGCCTTGGCCGGCGTGAGCGAGACGTTCGTCCCCGACACCGCGAACCCGGCGTCAACCGGAGGCACCACGGCCCCGGGGAAGAGGCTGGCCAGGTCCTCGGCCATCGACCCGGTCTCGGGCGCCAGGCGCAGGGCGTCGTCGGCCACCTCGGCCTTCACCCAGCGCCGCAGGACCTCGGGCGGCACGGTGACCTCCTTGGGCCCGGCCCGGAGCTCGAAGCCGGCCGCGGCCAGCTCCTCGGCCTGGGCCGCCACCCGGTCGGCGTCCTCCCGGCCGAACCGGGGCGGGATAAGGCCCCGGCGCACGTCGACGGCGACAGGGACCCGGTCGAGGTCGGCCCGGGCCAGCGCCCGCTCGACGGACGCCACCTCGATCCCGCGGCCCGGGCGCCCGGAGACGCCGGAGAGGCGGCCGTCCCGGATGGCCAGGAAGGGCTCGACCGGGGGCATCCGGGCCGGATCCTTCTCGGTGACGACCCGGGTGACCGCGGCCCGGTCGACCTGCACGTCGACGCTCGCCGTCCGCGAGCCGAAGAGGTGGCGGGCCCAGTCCAAGACCCTCCCGGGGAGCGATCCGTCCCGGCCCTCGGCCATCACGCCCGCCACCGTGCCGGCCCGGTCGACGGTCAGGCCCAGCTCGCGGGCGTCGGAGGGGAAGCCGCCCTCGGGCGCCCGGACCTCGATGGCGGCCTGCTCGTAGCGGCCCGCGAGCTCCTCGACGAAGCCGGTGAGCTCGGCCTGGCCCATGCCGCCCACCTCGCGGCCGGCGAGGACGACGTTGCGGACGACACGGCGGTCGTGGGCGCGGCTGTCGAGGGCCCAGGCGACGCCGAGTATCACCACGGCCCCAGCCAGCGCCCCCAGCAGAAGGAGTCCGAGGCGTCGGGGGTGCAACGGCGTCCACGATGGCACGCGACGGGTACCATCGCCCACCGGAGGACGGGCCGGGCCCGGCGACTAGCTTCTGCTGGATGCCCAGGGCGCTCATCACCGGGATCACGGGCCAGGACGGCCGCTACCTCGCCCAGCTCTTGGACACCAAGGGGTACGACGTCTTCGGCCTGGTCCGGGGGCAGGCCAACCCCAAGATCCAGATGATCCAGGAGGAGAGCCCCAGCCTCGAGCTCGTCGAGGGTGACCTCCAGGACCTGTCGTCGCTCATCGCGGCCGTCGAGCAGGTCCAGCCCGACGAGGTCTACAACCTGGGTGCCATCAGCTTCGTCGCCCTTTCGTTCCGCCAGCCCGAGCTCACCGCCGACATCACCGGCCTGGGCGTGCTGCGCATGCTCGAGGCGATCCGCGTCGTGGGCGGCACCCGCGACAACCGCATCCGCTTCTACCAGGCCTCGTCCTCGGAGATGTTCGGCAAGGTCCGGGAGACGCCGCAGAACGAGCGCACGCCGTTCCATCCCCGCTCCCCGTACGGCGCGGCCAAGGTCTTCGGGCACTACATCACCGTCAACTACCGCGAGGCCTACGGCCTCTACGCGGCGTCGGGGATCTGCTTCAACCACGAGAGTCCGCGGCGGGGCCTCGAGTTCGTCACCCGCAAGGTCACCAACGCGGTGGCCCGCATAAAGCTCGGCCTCCAGGACAGGCTCGTGCTCGGGAACCTCGACTCGGCGCGGGACTGGGGGTTCGCGGGGGACTTCGCCGAGGCCATGTGGCTCATGCTCCAGCAGGACGAGCCCGACGACTACGTCATCGCCACCGGGGAGACGCACACCGTCCGCGAGCTCGTCACCCTGGCCTTCACGGCGGCGGGCATCGACGACTGGGAGCCCTACGTCGAGTGCGATCCCCGCTTCGAGCGGCCCGCCGAGGTCGACATCCTCACCGGCGACGCCTCGAAGGCGCGGACCCGGCTCGGCTGGAGGCCCAAGGTCGGCTTCGCCGAGCTGGTCGAGATGATGGTGCGCTCCGACCTGGAGGCGGAGACGGCCCGGGCACCCCGCCGGTCCGGCGTGTAGGCCCGGGTCCACGCTCCGTCTCGGCCGCTCTCAGCCGTCGGGCCGCAGCAGGCCGCGGTCCAGCACGACGTCGAGGGCGAGGGTCTTGTAGCCGGCGCTCTCGAAGAAGACGACGAGCTTCCCCTCTGAGCTGTCCATGACCTGGCCCCGGCCCCAGGCGTCGTGGCTCACCCAGCCGTGGAGAGGGAACGGCGCCGCATCCTCGGCTCGGCCGGCGCCGTGGGCGTCCCCGGCGCCGCCCTCGAGGCAGCGGTCACAGTTCCCGCAGGGCTGGTCGAGGGACTCGCCGAAATAGCCCAGCAGCACCTGGCGCCGGCAGCCGCGGCTCTCGGCGTAGGCCCGCATCATGTCGACCCTCGACTGGTCGACGCGGCGGCGGGCATCCTGGGCGGCGACGACCTGCTCGGCCGCGTCGTCGGGGTCGGGCGGGGCGCCGGCGGCGACGCTGGTGTCCTCCAGGCCTCGCACGACGGACGCCACCGTCGTCACCGACAGGCCGGTGCGCTCGCCGGTCTCCTCGAGGTCGATGTCGGGACCCCTCTTGCTCCATGCCTCGGCCACCTCGGACGCCTGCTCGACCTCCACCCGGGCGCCCGACGCGAAGAAGCGGCGCAGACCGAGGTCCTCGGGACGGTAGAAGAGGAGGGCCGTGGCCGGCTCCCCGTCCCGCCCGGCGCGCCCGATCTCCTGGTAGTACGAGTCGAGCGAGTCGGCCACGTCGTGGTGGTACACGTACCGGACGTTGGCGGTGTCGATCCCCATCCCGAAGGCGGTGGTGGCGACCACCACCGGGAGCCGCCCGTCCGCGAACGCGGACTCGGTGTCCCGTCGCCGGCCCGCGGGCAGGCCGGCGTGGTAGGGCTCGGCGTCCACCCCGTGGTCGGCGAGCTCGGTGGCCACCTCCTCGGCCGCCCGGCGGGTCGCCACGTAGACGATCCCGGGCGGGGTCGCGCCGGCGACCGCATCCACGACCGCGGCCCGCTTCTCCTCGCCGCTGGCGAAGCGTTCCACGGCCAGGCGGAGGTTGGGGCGGTCGAAGCCCCGAACGACGACCTCGGGGTCACGCAGGCGGAGACGTTCGACGATCTCGGCCCGCACCGGGGGGGCGGCGGTGGCGGTCAGGGCGAGGATCGGCGGCCGGCCGAGCGCCTCGGCCACGTCGGCCAGCCCCAGGTAGTCGGGGCGGAAGTCGTGGCCCCACGCGCTGATGCAATGGGCCTCGTCGACCACGAAGAGGGAGGGCTCGGCGGCGACGGCTTGGCCCAGGACGTCCTCGTTGGCGAGCTGCTCCGGCGCGAGGAACAGGAACTCGAGGTCGCCGGCGGCGAGGCGCGAGAAGGCGTCGTCGCGCTCGCCCTTCCCCACCTGGGAGTTGGCCTCGGCGGCGGTGACCTCGTTGGCCAGCAGGGCCTGGACCTGGTCCCGCTGCAGGGCGATGAGCGGCGACACCACGACGGTCGGGCCGGGGATGAGGAGGGCGGCCAGCTGGTAGATCGCCGACTTCCCCCAGCCCGTGGGCAGCACGGCCAGCGTGTCCCGACCCGCGGCTACCGACCGGATGGCGTCCTCCTGGCCGGCCCGCAACTGCTCGAATCCAAACGTGTCGCGAGCCAGGCGCCGGATCCGGCGGGAACCGGGCGGGCCCGGCGCCGCTTCGGTCATGGTGCTCCTTCTCTCAAAGACGGCCCGGGTGGCAGTCTGCCCACGAGCGGCGCGCAGCTAGCGTCCGGACCGTCGAAGGGCGGTGGCGGCGCCCTCCCTCGCCCCGGCCGCCGTCGCCTTCACCGGGGCCACGACCGCCATCGGCGGACG
>DASZOE010000558.1:0-2209 GCA_035550945.1 Acidimicrobiales bacterium | reverse complement strand
CGTCACCGCCGCGGCGCCGAGGACGGCCTCCCGGCGGTTGGGCGTCGCCAACCGGACCCCGGGAACGGGCTCGGGCCCCCGGGGGTGCGGATCCCACACGAGCGGCACCCGGGCCGGCAGCGAGCGGAGAGTCGACCGGGCCTCCTCGCGCCGGGCCAGGCCCCGTCCGTAGTCGGCGACGAGCACGGCTCCGGCCGAGGCCAGCGCCTCTCCGGCGTCCGGGGTCCACGGACCGGCGGAGGCGTCGCCGTCGCCCCGGTCGACCCGGACGAGGAGGTGGCCGCCAGCCAGGACCCGGACCTTCTCGGGGGTGGGCCCGTCCAGGCCCAGGTCGACGAGCTCGACGCCCGCGCTCCGGAGCAGCGCCCGCAGGCGCTCGCCGGCCCGGTCGTCGCCCACGGCGCTGACCAGCACGACGGAGTGGCCGTCGCGGGCGGCGAGGAGGGCCGCGAGTCCTGCGCCCCCGGCCCGGGCGGTCTCCTCCTCCACGTCGACCACAGGTGCGGGCGCCTCGGGCGAGAGTCGGTCGGACCGGCCCGCCAGGTCCCGGTCGAGGAGGGCGGCGCCCAGCACGACGATGGGGCCACGCAGGCCGCCCGCAGAGCCCACGGGGCTCACCACGCCTCCTCGAGGAGATGGGCGGGGGCGGCGCCGACGGCAACGTCGACGGCCGCGCACAGGAGGTGGACGACGACCTGGTGGATCTCCTGGACGGTGGCGGTGGCGGTGGCGGGAACGCAGACGGCGTCGTCCACCCGCGCCGCCAGGGGGTTGGGCGCGGCGCCGGTGAGGGCCCACGTGGTCACGCCCGCGGCCCGGGCGGCGGCGACCCCGGCCAGGACGTTGGGGCTCCGGCCCGACGTGCTGAGCCCCACGAAGACGTCGCCGGGGCGGCCGTGGGCCCGGACCTGGCGGGCGAAGATCTCGGCGTAGCCGTAGTCGTTGGCCACCGCGGTGACGGCCGACGGCTCGGCGTGCAGGGCGATGGCGCTGAACGGCGTGCGGTCGTCGCGGTACCGCCCGACCAGCTCGCTGGTGAGGTGCTGGGCCTGGGCCGCGCTGCCGCCGTTGCCCGCGGCCAGGAGCCGGCCCCCGTCGCAGAGGACCCTGGCGAGGTGGCGCCCCCAACCATCGATGCGCCCCACCTCGGCGTCGAGCTCGGCCAGCGCCTCCGTGAGGGCGGCCAGGTGGGCCCGGCCCGCGGGAAGGGGGGTGGCCGTCACCGCTGCCCCCTCGTCGAGGCCACCAGCGCCGGCTCGACGACCTCCCGGTAGACGGCCGCGGTGGCCCGGGCGATCGAGTCCCAGCCGTACCGGGTCCGGGCCCGCTCCGCCCCCGCCTTCCCCAACCGGCGGGCCAGGCCGGGGTCGCCGAGGACCCGCTGGAGCGCGGCGGCCACCGCCCGTGGGTCCCGGGGTGGCACGTGGAGCCCGGTGACGCCGTCGACGACCGTGTCGCAGAGACCGCCGACGGCGGCCGCCACCACGGGGACGCCACAGGCCATGGCCTCGAGGGCGACCAGGCCGAAGGGCTCGTACCACGGCACGCAGGCCACCACGTCGGCCCCCCGCACCACGGCGGGGATCTCGTCCTGGCCCATCCGGCCCCGGAGGTCCAGGCGGTCGGCGACGCCGGCGCCGCGGGCGACGGCCTGCAGGCGGCGGGCTTCCCTGTCGGCGCCCAGGTCGGCACCGTTGGGTCCGCCCACCACGACCAGCTCCGTGTCCGGGACGGCGGCCAACGCCTCGATCACGTCGGCGACGCCCTTGCGGGCCACCAGGCGGCCGACGGCCACCACACGCCGCCGCCCGGGCGGCCGGGCTTCGGCCGGGCCGTCGGGCGAGAAGCGGTGCAGGTCGACGCCACAGGGGACGACGGTCACCCGGTCGGGGGTGACCCCGAGACGGGCGAGCTCGAACACCTCGGCCGAGGAGGTGGCCACGACCCGGTCGGCTCTGCGGGCCACCTCCGCCTCGAGGGCCACGCGGGAGGGAGGGCTGGTGTCGGCCCGGCCCTGGTGCCGGCGCTTGACCACGCCCAGGGCGTGGAACGTCTCGACCACCGGGACGCCGAGCTCGGTGCCGGCGGCCAGGGCGGCCCGGCCCGACATCCAGAAGTGGGCGTGGGCCACGTCGGGGCGCGCCGCCGACCAGGCGTCCGAGAGGTGCTCGGCGAACTCGTCCATGTGGGGCAGCAGCTCGTCCTTGGG
>DASZOE010000557.1:0-6829 GCA_035550945.1 Acidimicrobiales bacterium | reverse complement strand
CTCCGGCACCTGGCCGGACTGCTCGCGCCCTTGGCGTCCCGCCGCCCATGGGCGATGGTGGTGGTCAGCGCCGGGGGCCGAGCCCTGGCCGGCCAGAACCCGGCCTACGGCGTGCTCGCCCCCCTGGCCCGGGCGACGCTCGCCGCCTTCCACCTGGAGAGCCTCTGGCGGGCCCGGTCGGGCGACCCGGTGGAGTGGAAGGGTCGGGCGGTGGTGGCCCAGACCGGCTAGGGACAGCCGCCGGCAGGGATCGACCGCACGACGTCGCGCCCGGCCCGCCGGTCAACGGTCGGGAGTCGTCGACAGGAGCTCGTAGGTCGAGTTGTCGGCGTAGGTGAGGCGGCCCACGAAGGGCGAGCCGACCTTGAGGCCGATGTGGCGCTCCTCGCGCAGGACCAGCCCGGTGGCGGGGTCGAACCAGTCGTCCACGATCGCCCCGCCCGTGGTGGCCCCCGAGAACTCGGTGTGCCAGCGGGTGTGACGGGCGACCATGGGTCGGCCGGCCACGGTCACCGTCTCGTCGCCGACGTACTCGGTGGTCTGCCTGGCCACCGTGTCCTCGTCCCGGCACGTCCAGCGGGACGACTCCCCGGGGCGCAGGTCGGAGCCGTCGAACGAGCCGCCGTCGCAGACGAAGTCCTGGGTGCCGTGGGTCCACCAGTAGGCGATGTCGGTGCCGTAGGTCGGCAGACCCGCACCACAGCGGTCGTAGTACTCGAGGTGCTGGTCGAGGAACCACTGCTCCTCGCGCACGCCGCACCCCCGGCGGGTGACGATGCGCACGGTCACCGACGGGTACTCGCGGTGGTAGTCGAAGAGCGACACCGCCTCCCCGCCGGTCGTGCGGTAGCGGTACACGCCCGGGACGGGGAGGCCGGGGACGGGCCCGGCCGCGTCCGGCCCCGCGGCCCGGAAGCGGGCCACGGCCTCGGCGGGCTCGACCGTGCTCACCCAGTAGCGGCCGCCGATCAGGAAGGCAGGGGCCCCGACCACGACGAGGGCGGCGAAGGCCGCCAGGCGGTGCCGGGTCTCGGCCCGCACCCGCCGGAGCTCAGACCCGGTCCCGCCGGGGCCGCCGGCCCGGGCGGGAGATGCGGACGGCCACCGCCAGCTTGCGCCAGGTGGGCACCCGCACGCGCCGGGAGAAGACGTCGTAGCCTGCCAGCTCGATCTGGTCGAGGATCCCGGCGTAGAGGGTGCGGGCGCCCCGGATACAGCGGGCCGACCTGGGAGGGAGCATGGCGATGCCCACGTCGGCCGACTCGTAGTACCGCCGGGTGCGGCCGATCTCGAAGGCCATGAGCTCGCACCACTCGGGGGTGACCCGGCGGGCCCAGGGGTCGGCGTCGAACTTCCGCAGGTCCTCCTGGGGCAGGTACACCCGGCCCCGGTCGAGGTCCTCGGCCACGTCCCGCCAGAAGTTTGACAGCTGGAAGGCGATCCCCAGGTCGCGGGCGTGGGGGAAGGCGGCGGGGCTTACCGGCTCGAGGATCGGGACCATCATCTCGCCGATCACCGCGGCCGAGCCGTCCATGTAGTCGAGGAGGTCCTCGAAGGTCTCGTACCTCTCGACCGTGAAGTCCATGGCCATCGAGCGCAGGAAGCGGCGGAAGCAGTCGGGGTCGATGTCGAAGGCCCGGACGGTGTGGACCACGGCCTTGAGCACGGGATCGTCGGACCGCCCGGCGGCCAGGTCGGAGAAGAAGCGGTCGCCGAAGTCGGCCAGGGCGGCCTGGCGCTCGTCCGGCGAGGCCGCCGAGCCCAGCCCACCGCGCCGGGCGGGGATGAGGCCCCACCTTCGGCGAGGAGGCGGGGACGGGCCCCCGCCGGGGCGACCGACATTGTCGACGATGTCGTCGGCGTAGCGGCAGAAGCCGTACAGGGCGTGCACGTGGTGGCGCTTGACGGGGGGCAGGAGGGCGGTCGACCAGTAGTACGTCGTGCCGTACCGGCGGTTCAGCTGCCGGCAGCGCGCGTACGACTCCTCGAGGGTGACGCTCAACGGACCACACCCAGGGCCAGGTCGTCCACCCGCTCGGCGGCCAGTCGCCCCGAGAGGAGGACCATGGGCACGCCCACGCCGGGCACGGTCCCCGAGCCCACGAAGGCCACGCCCGGCACCCGCTTGTCGACGTTGTTGGGCCGGAAGGGCCCGGTCTGGAAGAAGTTGTGGGCCAGGGCGAACGGCGTGCCCCGCTCCATCCCCAGGCGCTTCCAGTCGGAGGGGTCGACGAAGCGCTAGACCTCGACCTCGGTCGGGTAGCCGAGGTCGGCCACCCGCTGGATCAGGCCCTCCTTGAAGCTGTCCCGGCGCCGGCTCCAGTCGACCTTGCCGTCGAGGTTGGGCGTGGGCTCGAGGACGTAGAGGGAGATGCAGCCCTCGGGCGCCAGCGAGGGGTCGGAGAAGGTCGGGCTGCTGACCAGCATCGAGGGGTCGGGCATGAGGTCGCCCCGGTCGAGCAGGGCCGCGAAGGCCTCCTCCCACTGGGCCCCGAAGTGGATGTTGTGGTGGTTGGCGCCCTCGGGCAGCTTCCCGCGCACCCCGGCCAGCCACACCGCGCACGACGGGGAGTAGTGGCCCTTGCGGGCGACGCGGGGAGCCTTCTCGCCCAGGAGCTCCCGGTAGGCGACGGGCAGGTCGGGGTTGAGGACGCCGGCGTCGGCGGCGACGCGCTCGCCCCCGTCGAGGACGACGCCGCGGGCCCGGCCCCCCTCCTGCAGCACCCGCTCGACCGACACGCCGTACCGGAACTCGACGCCCGCCTTGGTGGCCGCCGCCGCCAGCTCCCGGGGCACGGCGTGCATCCCCCCCTCGGGGAAGAACACCCCCTCGACGGTGTCCATGTAGGTGATCACGCAGTACAGGGCCAGGGCGTCGAACGGCGACAGCCCGGCGTACATGGCCTGGAAGGAGAACAGGCGCTGGAGGCGGTCGTCGGCGAAGTACGAGCCCACGACGCCGGCCAGCTTCTTGAAGCCGCCCATGCGCAGCAGGGTGACCAGGGGCTTGAGGGGCCGGGCGATGGAGAGGACGGAGTCGAAGTTGCGGTCGATGAAGTTGGGCAGCTCGAGGCGGTAGAGGCCGGTGAGCCAGTCGCAGAACCGCCCGAAGGCCTCGGCCTCGTCCGGCCCCGCCTTGGCCCGGATCTCCTCGGTCATGGCCTGCCGGCCGTGCCACACGCAGATCTCGGAGCCGTCGGCGAAGCAGGCCCGGTACATCGGGTCGACGGGCGTGAGGCGGAGGTGCTCGGCCATGTCGGCTCCGGCCGCGGCGAAGGTGTCGGCCAGCAGGCCGGTCATGGTGAGGACGCTCGGACCGGTGTCGATCCGGAACCCGCCCTCCTCGAGCAGCCCGGCCCGACCCCCGGGGACGCTCTCCCGTTCCAGCACGACCACCTCGTGGCCCCGGCCGGCGAGATGGCACGCGGCCGACAGCCCTCCGAGCCCGGCCCCTACGACGACGACACGCATCCGGCCCGGGCGCTGCTCTACCGGTCTCGTCCGGCCACGTAGCGGGCCAGGTCGGCCAGCGCCTCTCGCGCCTCGGGAGTCACGGCGGCGTCCTCCAGAGCGGCGAGGGCGTCGGCCACCAGGCCGTCGATGTCCCGCTCCACCCGGTCGACGGCGCCCGTCGCCACCAGGACCTCCTGGAGGGCGAGGATCTCCTCGTCGTCGAGGTCCGGGGCCCCGTAGCGCTCGAGGACCCGGGCCGCGGCCGGTCCCGCCCGCTCGACGGCCAGGGCGTGGAGGATCGTGGGCTTGCCCTCACGCAGGTCCTCCCCCACGGGCTTGCCCGTCAGGGTGGCGTCGCCGAACACACCCAGGAGGTCGTCGCGCAGCTGGAAGGCCTCGCCCAGGGGCATCCCGAAGCGGCTGAAGGGGACGGCCAGCTCGTCGAGGCGCCCGGCGAGGGCCGCGCCCAGGTGGAGGGGGCGCTCCACGGTGTACTTGCCGGACTTGAAGCGGGCGATGCGACGGGCCTCCTCGTAGCCCACCCGGCCCCGCGCCGCGCCCACCAGGTCGAGGTACTGCCCGATGTTGACCTCCACCCGCAGCTCGGTGAACACGGCGACGGCGACGGCCGGCGCCCGGGCCATGAGGTGGTCGGCGTACACGAAGGCCAGGTCGCCGACGAGCACGGCGACTCCCTCGCCGAAGCGGCGGCCCTCGCCCCGCCAGCCGCTGAGGGCGTGGCGCTGCTCGAACAGGACGTGGATCGTGTCGGTGCCCCGCCGGGTGGAGGACCCGTCCATGATGTCGTCGTGGATCAGGGCGAAGGTGTGGAGCAGCTCCAGGGCGGCGCCGGCGTCCACGGCCAGAGCGTCGTAAGAGTCGCCGCCGGCACCCACGAAGGCCCAGTGGCAGAAGGCGGGCCGGAGGCGCTTGCCCCCGACCAGCACCAGATCGCGCAGCGCGGCGAGGGGATCCGTCAGCCCCGAGTCGGCCGCCGCCCACCGCTCGAGCTCGTGGTCGAGGAGGCACGCGATGCGGTCGTCGACCCGGCGGGCGATGACGGACAGGCTGGCGGGCGCAACCCTGGTTGCCGGGACGACTCGCACGGGCCTCCTTCTGCGGACGTCGTCAGGTTACCGGCGAGTTCGGCGCAACAGCCGCTCCGGGATGTCCCCCCGGCGGGGCCGGGTCAGGCGGTCGCCGGCTCGGGGCCCGCCGAGCGCCGGGACCAGCGGAGCCAGCCCCGGCCCACGACGGCGGCGTAGAGCATGCCCCCGGCGACCACGAGGGCCCCGCCGACGGCGTCGAGGACGAAGTGGTTCCCGGTGATGACGATGGCCAGCAGGGTGAGGACGGGATAGAGGACGGCGAGCGCCCTGGTCCACAACCGGCGCAGCGCGGGGACGATGGCCAGGGCGCACCACAGGGCCCAGGCGAAGTGCAGGCTGGGCATGGCCGCGTACTGGTTGGAGAGCTTCTGCATGGCCGCCGAGTCGAACGACCACGGGCTGCCGAAGGCCTTCAGGCTGTCCACGTAGCCGTAGGACTCGGGCAGGAGGCGAGGCGGCATCAGCGGGTACAAGGCGAAGCCCACCAGGGCCAGGGCGGTCGTGGCCGCCAGGACGTTGCGCCAGCGCCGGTACCGCTCGGGCGCCCGGCGGAACAGCAGCACCAGCACGGCGATGGTGACCGCGAAGTGGAACGTCCCGTAGAAGAGGTTCCAGAAGGACATGAGGGCCCGGCCCCAGCTGATGAAGGCCTCCTGGATGGCTTCCTCGTGGTACATCCCCAGGAACTCCTCCCAGCGGATGATCCGGCGGGCGTTGCGGAAGGCAAGGCCCTCGGAGACGGAGGCCGACCCCTGGGTGTTCCGGATGGCGCTGTAGACGAAGTAGAAGACGAGGGCGGTCAGCACCTCCTTCCACCAGCGCAGGCCCCGGCGGGCGGACGGCTGCTCGCCTTCGAGCTCCCAGGTCGTAGGCCCCTCGACGGCCTCCCGGGCGGCAAGGGCGCGGCTCATGGCCGTGCGGTCAGGGGACTGACCGCCTGGCGGCGGACGGCGAAGGCAGGCGCCCCGAGGAGGCTCACGGCCAGGTTGAGGCCGTACAGCAGCAGGCCCAGGGCCGTCGCCTTGGCCGCGGCCACGCCGAGGGGCTGGAGCAGGAGGACGAGGGCGCCCTCCCGCAGCCCGAGCCCCCCCACCGAGATGGGCAGGACCTGGGCGATGGCGACGACGGGGATGAGGGCGAGCATCGTCATCCAGCTCAGGTGGAGGTCGAGGACCTGGGCGCCCACCCAGGCCGCGGTCACGACCGTCAGCTGGTAGGCGAAGGCCACGGCCAGCACACTGGCGGCGGCGCCCGGGTGGCGGCGAAACCGGTCGATGCCGAGGTGCACGGCCCCCACGAAGCGGAGCCAGCTCGGGTGCCCGGCCAGGCGGCCCCCGAGGCGGGGGCTGCCGGCGACGGCGAGGATCGCGCCCAGGGCGACGAGGGTGGCGAGGGAGAGGGCGAGGGCGAGGCGGGTGGCGTTGCCCATGTGCAGGAGGGAGGGGCTCAGCGCCAGCCCGACGAGGGTGATCACGGGCAGCACGACGAAGCCGGTGAGACGTTCGAGCGCCACCGAGGCGAACGAGCCCGGCGCCTCGCCGTTGTCGGAGGACAGGCGCATCACCCGCAGGAAGTCGCCGCCCACCGTAGAGGGGAGGAAGTTGGCCACGAAGAGGCCGGCGAGGCTGTGGGAGAGCAGCGGCGAGAACGGCGAGGGGAGGTCGAGGGCGAGCAGGACCCGCTGCCAGCGCACGGTACCCAGCACGATGGCGCCGAACCACACCAGCAGGCCCAGCAGCAGCCAGGGGACGGTCGACGGGTCGCCGTCGGGCAGCAGGGCGGCGGGCTCGAAGCGCGACAGAAGAAAGGCCAGCATCGCTGCGCTCACCGAGATCCGCAGTGCCAGCACTCTTCTCCGCCGGCGGCTTGCCAGTCGCTCGTCCAGGCTCCCAAGCCTACGCAACCAGGAGGCACTCGGCGCCGCGATACTGCCTCGACCTGCGTCGACCCGGGCCGAAAACGAATGGCGGGGTCCGTAGGATGGGAGCACCCCTACGGGCGCCTCCCACCGAGGCCCCCGGCCTCCTCGGGAGACGACATGATCGACGACTCCGTCCTCCAACGAGTCCTCGGCGCTGCCCTGCGCACGGGTGGCGACTTCGCCGAGGTCTTCGGGGAGGACCGGCGGTCCTCCAGCGCCCACCTCGACGACGGGCGGGTCGAGGAGGTGAGCTCGGGGCGCGACCGGGGCGCGGGCATCCGGGTCGTGCGGGGGGACACCACGGGCTTCGCCCACACGTCCGACCTCACCGAGGCCGGCCTGCGGG
>DASZOE010000556.1:0-5171 GCA_035550945.1 Acidimicrobiales bacterium | reverse complement strand
CGGGCGGCTCGGGCGCCCGGTGCCCGAGCACCACCTCGACGGCGGCGAGCATCGCGGCGACCTCCCCGGGCGTGGGGACCGGACGCGGGGTCTCGGCCTCCGCCGCCGTCATAGAGGCACGTTGCCGTGCTTGCGGGGCGGGAGCTCTTCCCGCTTGGAGCGGAGCATGGCCAGGCCTCGGACCAGGTAGGAGCGGGTCTGCGCGGGCTCGATCACGTCGTCCACGTACCCCCGCTCGGCCGCCAGGTACGGGTTGGCGTGGTGCGCCATGTACTCGGCCACCAGCTCGGCGCGCCGGGCGTCGGGGTCGGCCGCCGACTCGAGCTCCCGCCGGTGCAGCACCTCGACGGCGCCGTGCGGTCCCATCACCGCCAGCTCCGCCGAGGGCCAGGCGAAGGCCAGGTCGGCGCCGACGGCCTTGGAGTTCATCACCACGTAGGCCCCGCCATAGGCCTTGCGGGTGACGACCTGGATGCGGGGGACGGTGGCCTCGCAAAAGGCGTAGAGGAGCTTGGCGCCGTGGCGGATGATGCCGCCGTGCTCCTGATCGGTGCCGGGCAGGAAGCCGGGCACGTCGACGAAGGTGACCAGGGGGATGTTGAAGGCGTCGCAGGTGCGCACGAAGCGGGCGCCCTTCTCCGACGAGTCGATGTCGAGGACCCCCGCCAGCACGCCCGGCTGGTTGGCGACGATGCCCACCGGGTGGCCGTCGAGGCGCCCGAAGCCGCACACCAGGTTCCGGGCCCACAGCCCCGCGTACTCGTAGAAGTCACCGTCGTCGACGACCGCGGTGATGACCGCCTTCATGTCGTACGGCTCGGTCGCGCTGTCGGGGACGATCTCGACCAGCTCGGGGGCGGACCGGTCGGGATCGTCGGCGGGCTGGGCCCGCGGGGGCTCCTCGCGGTTGCTCTGGGGCAGGAAGGACAGCAGCCGGCGCACGTCGTCGAGGCTGGCCTTGTCGTCGACGCTGACGAAGTGGGCCACGCCCGAGCGGGTGGCGTGGGTCATCGCCCCGCCCAGCTCCTCCAGGCTGACGTCCTCGCCGGTGACGGTCCGGACGACGTCGGGCCCGGTGATGAACATGTAGGACGTATCCTCGACCATGAAGACGAAGTCGGTCATGGCCGGGCTGTAGACGGCGCCGCCCGCGCACGGCCCCATGATCACGCTGATCTGCGGGACCATCCCCGAGGCGTCGACGTTGCGGCGGAAGATCTCGGCGTAGGCGACGAGGGACACCACGCCCTCCTGGATCCGGGCGCCGGCGCCGTCGTTGAGGCCGATGAACGGCGCCCCGACCCGCTGGGCCATGTCCATCACGGCGTGGATCTTCTCGGCGAAGACCTCGCCCAGCGAGCCACCGAAGACGGTGAAGTCCTGGGCGAAGAGGAAGACCAGGCGGCCATCGACCGTGCCCCAACCGGTGACCACGCCGTCGGTGTAGGGGCGCTCGTCGAGGCCGTCGGCCCGGTGACGGGCCAGCAGGCCGTGCTCCACGAAGCTGCCCTTGTCGAGCAGGTGCTCGATCCGCTCCCGGGCCGTCATCTTGCCCCGGGAGTGCTGGCGCTCGACGGCCTTCTCCGAGCCCGCGTGGTAGGCCTCGTCGCGACGCCGCCGCAGGTCGTCGAGGCGGTCGGTCATCGTCCACTCCATCCGGGTGTGGAGGCTACCGGACTTCGTTCTTGGCGCGATTTGCGACCACGGCGGTTGCAAGCGCGCAGAGAACCGGGGGGAGCGTCAGCGGGCAGCGACGGCCTCGACCCGCTCCACCAGGCGCCGGGCCCTGAGCCGCTCGGCCATCTCGGGCAGGTCGGGGGTGGGGCCCGACCAGCGGAGGGACCCGACGCTGTCGAGGACCTCGGCGTCGGCCCGGAGGGTGGCCAGGTCGCGGAAGAGCAGGACGAGAGAGAGGTTCTCGACGAGCGTGTCGACCAGGCGCTGGCGGCCCCGCACGAAGACGTCCCACCGGGACGCGTCGACCGGGATCTCCTCCAGGTGGCGGTAGCGGGCCAGGACGGTGCTGGCCGCCACCTTGCCCCAGCCCGACAGCCCCGGGTACCCGTCGGCCGAGTCCCCGACCAGGGCCAGCCAGTCGGGGATCGACTCGGGGTGTACGCCGTAGCGCTCCCGAACGCCGTCCTCGTCGGTGACCTTGCCCGAGCGCCGGTCGAGCTGCACCACACGGGTGCCCACGACCGACTGGGCCAGGTCCTTGTCGGGCGTCATGACGACGACCTGCTCGACCGACTCGTCGGCGGCGGCCGTGCGGGCGGCGGCGGCCAGGGCGTCGTCGGCCTCGAGCTCGACCATGGGCCACACGACCACGCCCATGGCCGTGAGCGCGGCCTCGAGCAGCGGGAACTGTGCCAGGAGCGGCTCCGGGACCCCGGCACTGGACTTGTAGCCCCGCCAGCGGTCGTTGCGGAACGACTCGATGACGTGGTCGGTGGCCACACCCAGGTGGGTGACGCCGCCCTCGAGGAGGCCGAGGACGCTGAAGCAGACGCCCCGGGTGGCGGCCACGTCCTCCTTGCCGTCCTCCCGCTCGGACTGGGGCGTGCCGTAGTGGTGCCGGAAGAGCTCGTAGGTGCCGTCGAGGAGGTGGACCTTCACGGGGGTCACGGGATCCTCTCGCCGACGATGGCCGCCTCGCGCTCGCGGCCCGCGGCGTGCAGGTGGGCCTGGAGGTGGCCCAGGGCCTCGGGCCCGGCGCCCGGCGTGACCAGGAGGCGGTCACAGAGGGGCTCGACGAGACCGGAGCGGGCCACGGCCTCGGCCACGATGGCGCTCCACGGCCCGAAGTGGCCGAGGGCGAAGCCCGCGGCGAAGGCGCCGAGGCCCTCTCCGGCGCGCCCCTGTTCGAGGGCGATGCAGCCGACGAGGAAGCGGTTGGTGGTGACCTCGGGCGGCATGTCCTCGAGGGCGGCGGCCGCTTCGGCCGCCCC
The DNA here is from genome assembly GCA_035550945.1 of Acidimicrobiales bacterium. Taxonomy (GTDB): domain Bacteria; phylum Actinomycetota; class Acidimicrobiia; order Acidimicrobiales; family AC-14; genus DASZOE01. The sequence continues at coordinate 2,223 of DASZOE010000556.1, read as the reverse complement.
TTCCGACCGGTAGCGGGCCCAGGCCCGCAGCTCGACGGCGGACGCGACCACGTCGGGCTCCCGGGCCCACGACAGCACCCGGTCGGCGACGCCGGAGGCTGCGTCGATGTCGTCGGCGGCCAGAGCCCGGTAGCCCTCGACGAGGGGGGCCTGACCCGGGATCGTCTCCTCTCGGCGCCGGAGCCCGGACCAGTTCGTGGCCACGAAGAAGACGGCGAACATGGCCCCGAACGGGTATCCCAGCGAGAAGGCGAACAGGGCGGCGGCACCGGCCACCGCCATGGAGAGGGCGTGGGCCGCCCGCTGGCCGGCGTCGCCCAGCGCCCGCCGCAGGAGCGAGGCCGAGACCTGGCCACCGTCGAGGGGCAGGACGGGCAGGAGGTTGACGCCCGACCAGACCACGTTGACGAAGAAGACCTGGCGTACGACGAGGTCCCAGGTCGAGGACACGCCGTCGATCGAGCGGTCGAGCCACCAGGCGGGAAGCCCGAGGAGCACCAGAGCGGTGAGGGGCCCGGCCAGGCTGACGACGATGTCCCGGGCCCCGGTGAGCCGGCCCGACGCCCACGTGAGGCCGCCCATGCCCTGGAGCAGGACCTGGGGCTCGTGGCCGTAGGCCCGGAAGGCGACGGCGTGCCCGAGCTCGTGCACCAGCACCGAGACGAAGACCACGGTGACCCAGGTGACGAGGAAGGTGAGGTCACCGACGCCGAAGCCGAGGAGGCCGGCGATCAGGAAGAACGTGGGGTCGACCCGGACGGGGACGCCGAAGATGCGGAAGGACGGCCCGGTCCAGGCCCGGTCAGGCCTCGAGCTCACGGCGTCCTTCCAGGGCCCGGCCCAGGGTGAGCTCGTCGGCGTACTCGAGATCGCCGCCGACCGGGAGACCACTGGCGATCCTGGTGGTCCGGACCCCGAGGGGCTTGAGCAGCCGGGCCAGGTACATGGCCGTGGCCTCCCCTTCGATGTTGGGGTTGGTGCAGAGGATCACCTCGGCGATCCCCTCCGACTCGAGCCGGGCGAGGAGCTCCTTGACCCGGAGCTGCTCGGGCCCGACCCCCTCGAGGGGGCTGATCGCGCCCTGGAGCACGTGGTAGCGCCCCCGGAACTCCTGGGTCTTCTCCACCGCCACGACGTCCCGGGGCTCCTCCACCACGCAGACGAGGGCCCCGTCGCGGCGTGGGTCGAGGCAGATCTCGCACTCGGCGCCCTCGCACACGTTGAAGCACCTGCGGCAGAAGGAGACCCGGTCCTTGGCTTCGGCGATGGCGGTGGCCAGGCGGAGGGCGTCGTCCTTGGGCAGCTTCAGCAGGTAGAAGGCGATGCGCTGGGCCGACTTCGGCCCCACCCCGGGAAGGCGGCCGAGCTCGTCGATGAGGCTCTGGACGGGACCGGCGTACAGGTGTCCTCCTCCCCGGCGGGCTGGCGTCGGCGCCCGGCGGGCGGGCTAGCCGAGCAGGCCGCCGCCGAGGCCCCCGATGTCCAACCCGCCCATCGCCGACTCGTTGATCTTCTCGGCCTTGGCCATTGCGTCGTGGATGGCGGCCAGAACGAGGTCCTCGAGCATGGCCACGTCGTCGGGGTCGACGGCCGCGGGATCGATGGAGACGGAGCGGAACTCCATCGCCCCAGTGACCCGGACCTTGACCACGCCGCCCCCGGACTGGCCCTCGACCTCCTGCTCGGCGGCGGTGGCCCGCGCCTCCATGAGCTGCTCCTGCATCTTCTGGGCCTGCTTGAGCAGCTCATTCATGTTGGGCTGCCTGGGCCCACCTCCACCACCATGCTTGGCCACCGGCTACTCCTCCACCACCTCGGCGCCTTCGAACGCCTGCATCACGTGGTCGAGGGGCGAGGCTAGCCCCGGGGGCGCGTCCTGGAGGTCGCGCCAGTCCACGACCTCCTCCTCCGGCTCCGCAGGGGGAGGTTCGGCACCCGTGGCCGTGGTGGTCGCCGGTCCGGCGGGGGCCGCCTGGCCCTCGACCGCCAGGCGCAGCGGCACGCGGCGCCCGAAGTGGGCGGACAGGGCGGCCTCGGCCTCGGGCCGCACCTCCTCGCAGCGGTCGCGGTGCACGGCGTTGGGCAGGGCGAACACCGCCACCCCGTCGTCGGCGGACACGAACCGCCCGACCTGGAAGCGCACCGCCGCACGCCGGCTCAGCCCGCCCAGGACGGAGTCGCCCCAGGCCAGCGTCAGCTCGTCGCGCGTGGGGAACGGGGCGT
>DASZOE010000555.1:0-2912 GCA_035550945.1 Acidimicrobiales bacterium | reverse complement strand
CTCCCGCCTCGGTGAGCCCCGCCTAGCCAACGGTACCCCCCCGGGGAGGGAGCGTGACACGGCGCCGCGCGGCGATGGCAGTCCGCGGCGCCTTCCACCCGGGGGCCCGCCGGTAAGCTGGCAGCCATGTCTGTCCTGTCCAAGGTCCTCCGCGCCGGTGAGGGCAAGAAGCTCAAGGCCCTGCAGTCGCTGGTGCCCGACATCAACGCTCTCGAGCCCGAGATCTCGGCGCTCTCCGACGAGGACCTGCGGCAGAAGACGGTGGAGTTCCGTGAGCGCCTCGACGGGGTCAAGGCCGAGGACATGCACGAGGCGCTGAACGACCTCCTCATCGAAGCCTTCGCCGTCGTGCGGGAGGCGGCCAAGCGGGTGATCGGCCAGCGCCACTACGACGTGCAGCTGATGGGAGGCGCGGCGCTGCACTTCGGGTGGATCGCGGAGATGAAGACCGGAGAGGGCAAGACCCTCGTCTCGACCCTGCCCGCCTACCTCAACGGCCTCAGCGGCCGGGGCATGCACATCATCACCGTCAACGACTACCTGGCCAAGCGCGACGCCGACTGGATGGGCCGCATCCACCGGTGGCTGGGCCTCAGCGTCGGGCTGGTGATCCCCGAGATCGAGGACCCCGCGGCCAAGCGCCAGATGTACGGGTGCGACATCACCTACGGCACCAACAACGAGTTCGGCTTCGACTACCTCCGCGACAACATGTCGATGTCGCGCGAGAACATGGTTCAGCGGGGCCACGTCTACGCCATCGTCGACGAGGTGGACTCGATCCTCGTCGACGAGGCGCGGACGCCGCTCATCATCAGCGGCCGGGTCCAGGACGCGGCCGCCCTCTACTACAAGTTTGCCAGCATCGTCCGCACCCTCCAGCGGGACGTCGACTACGAGGTCGACGAGGAGAAGCGCACGGTCGTCCCCACCGAGTCCGGCATCGAGAAGGTGGAGCAGGCCCTGGGGGTCGAGAACCTCTACGACGAGCTCTCCTCCAACTACGTCCACCAGTTGCAGGCCGCCCTGAAGGCCAAGGAGCTCTACAAGCGGGACGTGGACTACGTGGTCCAGCACGGCGAGGTCAAGATCGTCGACGAGTTCACCGGACGCATCCTCGAGGGCCGGCGGTGGTCGGAGGGCCTGCACCAGGCCGTGGAGGCCAAGGAGCGCACCCGCATCAAGGAGGAGAATCAGACCCTCGCCACCATCACGCTCCAGAACTACTTCCGCATGTACGAGAAGCTGGCCGGCATGACGGGCACGGCCGTCACCGAGGCGGCCGAGTTCGCCCACACGTACGACCTCCCGGTGGTCCCGATCCCGACGCACAAGCCCATGATCCGGGCCGACCATCCCGACCTCGTGTACAAGACCCAGGAGGCGAAGTTCGCGGCGGTCGTCGAGGACATCGTCGAACGGCACGGCAAGGGCCAGCCCGTGCTGGTGGGCACCGTCTCGGTGGAGAAGTCGGAGCGCCTCTCCCGCCTGCTCGAGAAGCGGGGCATCTCCCACGCCGTGCTGAACGCCAAGCACCACGAGCGGGAAGCGACCATCGTGGCCCAGGCGGGCCGCCTCCACACGGTCACCGTTGCCACCAACATGGCCGGCCGGGGAGTCGACATCCTCCTCGGCGGCAACCCCGAGGGCCTGGCCAAGATGGACCTGGCGGCGGAGGGCGTGAAGCCCGAGAGCGAGGAGTACGAGAGCCGCCTCGCCGACCTCACGGCGCGCTACGAGGCGGAGTGCCGGGCGGAGGGCGACAAGATCCGCGAGGTCGGTGGCCTCTACGTCCTGGGCACGGAGCGCCACGAGAGCCGCCGCATCGACAACCAGCTGCGAGGCCGTTCGGGCCGCCAGGGCGACCCCGGCGAGAGCCGGTTCTACCTCTCGCTCGAGGACGATCTCATGCGCCTGTTCGCCACCGGCGCCATGAACTGGGTGATGGGCAAGGCCCTGCCCGACGACGTCCCCATCGAGGCCAAGATGGTCACCCGGGCCATCGAGAAGGCCCAGGGCACCGTCGAGGCCCGCAACGGCGAGATCCGCAAGGACGTCCTCAAGTACGACGAGGTCATGAACCAGCAGCGCAAGGTGGTGTACCGCCGGCGCCAGGAGATCCTCGACGGTGCCGACCTGCGCGACGAGGCCATGGAGAAGCTGGCCGAGGCCATCTCCCGGGTGGTCGGCACGTTCTGCGCCACCGAGTTCTCCGAGGACTGGGACCTTCCCGGGCTCGTCCACGAGGTGGGCGCGTACTTCCCCACGCAGTTCACGCCCGAGGAGCTGGCCCGGGCCAAGACGAGGGGCGAGATCGAGGAGAGCCTCTTGGCCGAGGCGGTCCGCTACTACGAGGCCCGCGAGGAGCAGCTCGGCCCCGAGGTCATGCGCCAGATCGAGCGCCAGGTGATGCTCTCGATCATCGACCAGCGGTGGCGGGAGCACCTCTACGAGATGGACTACCTGCAGGAGGGGATCAACCTGCGGGCCATGGGCCAGAAGGACCCCCTCACCGAGTGGCAGCGTGAGGGCTACCAGATGTTCACGCTGATGATGTCGGCCGTGGGCGACGACTTCGTCAAGTACGTGATGCACCTCGACGTGGTGGTCGACGAGCCCTCCGAGCCGGAGCTCAAGAACGTGCAGTACACCGCGGCCGACGATCCCGTCCAGGGGACGGGGGGCGTGCAGCAGGCGGCCGTCCGGGAGGCGGCCGAGACGGGCGAGCCGGTGGGTGACGAGCACGCCGCCGCCGACGCCGCGCCGGTCACGGTCGTGAAGTCGGAGCACGAGAAGCTGGGGCGGAACCAGCCCTGCTGGTGCGGCTCGGGCAAGAAGTTCAAGCTCTGCCACGGGCGTTAGTGGCGGTCCGGCGAGGCGGGTCCTGGCCCTCAGGGTCCCTCCCCATGGGG
>DASZOE010000554.1:0-2149 GCA_035550945.1 Acidimicrobiales bacterium | reverse complement strand
GTCCACCTGCTGGAGATCGTCTCGTGGCTCGGCGTCATCATGCTGTTGATCCTGACCGGCCTGGAGACGGACATCGGGCTGATCGCCCGAAAAGGGAGAGGGGCGGCGGCCATCTCCCTCGGGGGCATCGCCGTTCCCTTCGCCACCGGCTTCGCCCTCGGGTTCCTCCTCCCCACGGACTTCGTGGCCGCTCCCGACAAGCGCCTGGTGTTCGCGCTCTTCATCGGGACGGCCATGAGCATCTCGGCCATACCGGTGATCGCCAAGGTGCTCATGGAGATGAAGATCATCCGCCGCGACATCGGCCAGATCACGCTGGCCGCGGGGATGATCGACGACACCGTCGGCTGGATCCTCCTCTCGATCGTCGCCGGCCTGGCCAGCAGCGGGACGATCAGCCCGCTCAGCGCCGGGAAGTCCGTCCTCGCCGTCGTCCTCGTGCTGGTGATCGCCTACACCGTGGGCCGTCGGTTCGTACGGGGCCTCATCGGCCTCCTCGACAACCACGTCGGCGGCGACATGGTGAAGATCACCGCGCTCATGGCCCTGGCCCTGAGCTTCGCGGCCGTCACCCAGGCGTTGAAGCTGGAGGCCGTCCTCGGCGCCTTCATCGCCGGGATCCTCGTCGGCCAGGTGAAGCGCTTCGACGACCGCCTCCGCCACATCTTCGAGCAGGTGGCGCTGGGCGTCTTCGCCCCCGTGTTCTTCGCCGCCTCCGGGCTGCGCGTGGACCTGGGCAAGCTGGCGGAGCCGAACGTGCTGGCCGTGGGTCTGCTCGTGCTGTTCATCGCCATCGCCGGCAAGTTCATCGGCGCCTACGTGGGGGCCAAGGCCACCCGCATGGGCAACTGGGAGGCTCTCTCCCTCGGCGCGGGGATGAACGCCCGGGGTGCGATGGAGATCATCGTGGCCACCATCGGTCTCAGCCGGGGGATCCTGACGCCCGAGATGTACTCGATCATCCTCATGGTCGCCATCGTGACGTCGCTCATGGCCCCCCCGATCCTGCGCTGGACGCTCAACCACGTCGAGCCGAGCGCGGAGGAGAAGGTGCGGCTGGAGGCGGAGGCCCGCCGCCGGGAGAGCTTCGTCGGCAACCTCAAGCGGGTGCTGCTGCCGGTGCGGGGTCAGGGCCAGTCCGACCTGGCGGCCAAGGTCGTCGGCATGCTCGTCGCCGACGAGGACGTCGAGGTCACCAGCCTGTACCTCCGGCGCGACGGCCGGAAGGGCGAGGTCGACTCGGCCAAGGCCGGCGTGGAGGAGCACCTCGGGCAGCCGCGGAGCCGGGTCCTCATGGAGGAGGAGGGGCCGGCGGCCACCATCCTCAGCGAGGCCCGCAAGGGCTACGACCTCCTCGTGCTGCCCGCCACCGAGCGGCGCACCCGGGGCGAGGGGACGCTCTTCGACGGCTTCGTCGACGACGTCATCCAGGAGGCACCGTGTCCCCTCCTGGTGGTGAGCTCCAACGGGAAAGGGGACCTGCGGGCCCATCTCGACCGCCTTCCCGGCGGCCGGATCCTCGTGCCCATGGCCGGCAACGACGTCGACCGCTACGCGGCCGAGGTGGCCTTCTCCATGGCCGCCGGCAGCGGCACCCGGGTCGACGTCGTCCACGTGGTCAGCGGCCCCCAGCACACGCTGCGCATAAGGGGCGACGAGGCGGTTCTGCACGCGGTCGACATCGGCGAGCACGTGGTGGGGCGGTTCGCCGAGCTGGGCCGGGCCATGGACGCCACCGTCAACACCGACGTCCTGGTGGCCGACCAGCCCGAGCACGCCATCGTCGAGCGGGCCGAGCGCGGGGCCGACCTCATCGTGCTGGCCAGCAGTCGCAAGCCGGTCACCCAGCGGGCGTTCTTCGGCCACCGCATCGACTACGTCGTCGCCAACGCCCCCTGTCCGGTGATCGTGGTGGGGGCCCGCTGACGGCCCCGTCCGGGCACGGGCCGGGAGTCAGAGGCGGGGGGCGAGGTCTCCGCCGATGACGACGGCCAGGTCGACTTCGCCCGGCGGCGCCTCGGTGGCCTCCAGCACCGAGGCGTCGAGCCCGAGGCTGGAGGCCAGGGCCCGGGCCTCGGCGTCGAGCCCGGGGCGGTGGAGGACGGCCGACGCGTCCTGGACCCTGCGCGAGGTCGGCTCCCCGCCCTCG
>DASZOE010000553.1:0-15806 GCA_035550945.1 Acidimicrobiales bacterium | reverse complement strand
GGCCCGCCTCAACCGGGCCGTCGCCGTCGGCGAGGCCGACGGCCCACGGGCGGGCCTGGCCGCCCTGGCGAAGCTCGCCCCGGCCCTTCCCCGCCCCGCCGCCGCCGCCGCGTACCTACACGAGCGTGACGGTGACCCAGTCACCGCAGCACGGCTCTACGCCGAAGCCGCCGATCAGCGCCCAACCTCCGAACGCGACCACCTCACGCGACAGGCCGTACGGCTCAACGCGCGGCTGCGCAGTTGAGCGGCGGGCGGCAGGCATTTCACCGACCCGATAGCGACGGTCGGCTCACCCTGTTGGCTGTCCGGACGGCGTCACTTGACGTCACGAGCCCGAAGATCCCGTGCTCCTGGCCCCTGCCCGGCGATCACCGCATCCCGAACGCTCACTGGGAGCGCAGCACGTTCCGGGATGTGCTGGATCACCATTGCCGCCGTCCGTAAGGAATCTTCCGGTCTGGGGTGACTGGCTCGTCGCCGAAGCAGCGTGTCCATGAACCGTCGCCGACGTACGCCGGCCCAGTGGAGTTGCATGAGGCAGGCCGGACGAGGCAGCGGGGGCGGTACGCAACAAGGAGAACGCGCATTTGCGAGGCGTCCAAGAATGGTCATGGACGTCAGCATCGACAAACACGACCGACGATGCTGCACCACGCCGAAGGGCATCATCGTAAGTCTCGTCCTTCGGAACCCGCCGCAGGGCCGCGGTCAGCCAACTACCTCAAGAAGGCATTCGTGGCCCGGACCCTCCAGGCATCTGCGGTTCCGTGCCACGCCAAGCAGATGAGCGCCCTGACAGCGACGCGCCAGGCCCGGGAAGCGCGGCGAGAATCCGTCCAAGGATGTCAGCCCACGAGACGATGATCCCAGTGGCGTGATTCGCGAACGCCGATGCGTGCGATGAACCTGACTGCGACGACATTGCCCGGGACGAGGCGGTAGCTTTCACGTGCCGCTGGCATGGGGCGCGCTCATCGGAGAGCACATGCGGCTTCGAATGCGCCGCCCTTACTCCTCGCCCTTTTCCTGGCCCTCGGTCTGAGCCTGCCCCTGGCTCTCGGCGGGCGTCTGCTCCCGTCCGCTCTCCTGTGCCTTCTCTACCTGATCGCTCTGCCGCTCGTCTTGATCGCTCATGGCGTGAACTCCTCAACTCTGGCCTGGAGGACCACCGTAGAGGCGGGTGCTGGGTATCGCCAGCGATCGCCGATCACGAGGAGCGTCCAGGCACCACGCGACCGGCCCAGCCCGCGCTCGCGGAGCACGGCGCCGACTCGGCTCTCTTCCAGCGGTCGACTGTCGTCCGGGGCAGGAGCTCATCGACATTTCGGACGCACGCGTCGACGCAAGACACAGACGCACGTCCTCCGGCAACCGGCACGAGCCGGCGCTCAGCGGCCCGTAGCGACGCCGGATGTCGAGGGATCGGCCCGGCTCGAGAGGCCGCGAGGCGCACGGCGTTCCCGGAGCGTGCGCTTGGGTGTCGCCGTCGAGCCGTACAGAACGACGCGAGCGGGACCCGACCGCCCCGGAGGGGCCCAAAGACGAAATGAGGGCGAAGATCCATGGCTCCGAAGGTCACGTCGGTGCACGCTTTCATGCAGGCATTGGCCGGAGGTGCGACGTCGCATCGGCAGCGAGGACCGCCGCCGCCAGAAGCGGCTCGATCAAGCCTTCGAGGTGCTCAACGGGGGCACTCGCACTTTTCCCTTCAGCTCCATCGCCGGGGCCCGATGGCGTGCGGTGGCAGGTACGTCGACCGACCCCGCAGGACCCACCGTCGTCCTCTTGGAGGTCGACGCCGACTACACCCTCATGACGCTGAGTCACGAAGTCGGCTACGACGAGCAACGTCGGTGGTCCGCACTCCTGCGACCCGTCGACGAGCAAGAGTGGGTCGCGCCGGGCGGCATCGTCGAACGTTGACCCGGGGTCGCGTCCGGCACCGATGGAGTTCTGTCTCACCTCTGCGCGCCATCGGGCGAGCGCATCGCGGGCAGTCGGTGCGCTTGGCAGCTCGGAGGGTAGCGACGTGGCCGACCGAACCAGCTCCCGGTACGCCGACCGCTCGTGAGGACGGGCGTGCACCTGCGGGCCGGGCGCCCGCTGCTCGCCGTCGCCGGCTCGGGCGGCGTGGCGGACCAGCTCCCCGAGCACGCCGTCGCCCTAGCCGCCCTGGTCGACGCCGTCCTCGCCGCCCTGGGCGTCTAGGAACCGCCGCCGGAGGGAAGGAACCCCGGCCATGAGCCACATCATCGGTCGGCCCAACGACGACCTCCTCGACGTCATGCTCGGCCACGGCGCCGACCCTGAGCAGGCCTTCATCGGCGGCTCGGAGCAGGGCCTGGAGAAGGGCGACGGCTTCGAGGACGGCCTGCTGGGCGACGAGCCCACCGTCCCGGAGCTGTAGGGCTGGCAACTCCCAGCCTGCGCCGGCTGGCCCGCCAGACCTTCGGCTTCGAACGGCTCCGCCCCGGCCAGGAGGAGGCCATCCGGGTCGCAGCCGCCGGCCGCGACGTCCTAGCCGTGCTGCTTACCGGCGCCGGCAGGTCGGCCATCTACCACCTGGCCGCCCTCATCATCTCCGGATCTTCTCCGGGCCGACGGTGGTGGTGTCGCCCTGATCGCCCTCCGGCACCACCAGGTCGCCGCCCTTGATGGCCGACGGGGTCGATGCCGCCGACGCCGACTCCCAGGTCCGGGCGGCCGAGCGCGGGCAGGCCTTCGACGACCTCGTCGCCGGCGACCTGGAGTCCTGACACGGGCGCTGGCTGTACAGGCGCCGCAGCCACCCTTGGGGCGCCGGCCGTTGACTTGGGGGAGAAGGCCAGGTAGGTGCCATCGACTGAGTCGACGTTCCACCTGGCCATCAGGTCGAGGCGTCGGCAGTGACGGGGCCCCGGCAAGTGGTCGAACTGGTGGGCCACCATCGGGGGGCCCGGTCACCCGGACTGGTGGTGACGCGTTCTTCGGCGCGCGTCTCGCAACCCGTCCCGAGCGCACACGGCCCTCGGAGCGCCCTCCGGCAACATCGACTTCGCTGGGCGACCACAGAGTGGTACCAACGGTGACATGGGATGTTCACGACCCTCCGTCGCGAGCGCGCCACGGCCTCGACATTGCGAGTACCGCCGGCGCCGGGCGTCTCCATGACCGTCGGCCTGGCCTTCCTCCTCCTAGTGGCGGTGGGTGGGAGCGTCTGGATCATCGACCGGCGGAGGCGACCTCAGCACCGATTGCAGCGCGCCATTGCCGCCGGCGCCGTGCTCTTGTTGTTCGCGCCCGTCGCACTGCTCTACGGGCCTTGGGCCTACATGACGCTTCGATGTCGCCGCCAGCCAGTCGCGATCTCGGATTTCGCTGCTTCCTACAGCTACAGGCTTCCCGGTGATCTCGGATATCGACGCGAGAGTCTCCTTCAGGACTACGTCTGTTCAGAGGCCGAGGCCAAGCGGAGAGGGTACGAGCACGCTGGCGAGTGACGAGGGCCCCGTATGCAATCCGTCGGAGTTGCGCGGCGTTGCCTCGGCGAGGAACACGCGGCCCTCGCCGTCCCGGCCGCATCGCCACCGGGGCTTCGAGGTCCCCCGGCTGCGAAAATGGAGCGGTGCCTATCGACACCGGGTACCCCTCGGCCGACGCAAGAGACGACTGGAATCGAGCGCGCCGCCGGAAGGTGCTCTCTCGGTTGGCAACGCGCCTCCGGCGCGCCCCCCATGACGTCGATGTGATCCTCCCGTACGACGAGGTCGTCGCCGCCCTCGGGTACGTGACGCAACGCGATCTCGGGCTCCAAGTGATCACCCTCGACAGCATCGTGGGGAGCGTCGACCGGACGCGGGACTTCGACCGCAGTTTTCTCCCGGCCACCAATAGGCCCAAGCAGCGCTTCGAACGGTTGGCGGAAGCCGTGCGGCGTGGCGAGCCGATCGACCCGATCGATGTGATCCGGGTGGGCGAGGCCCATTTCGTCAAGGACGGCCACCACCGGGTCGCGGTGCTGCGTGCGCTCGCCATACCCAACGTAGAGGCCCGCGTCGTGGAGGTGGTCACCCGGGGGGGCATGAGCCAGGACGTCCGCATCTCCGATCTACCACTCAAGAGCAGCGAACGGTTGTTCCGCGAGCGCGTCCCGCTCCCACCTGACGGCGAGGAGCGCCTTCACCTCGGCGACCCATGGAGGTATGGCGAGCTGGCCGAGAACGTCGAAGCGTGGGGCTTCCGGGCCATGCAGGCGAGACGTGAGCTGCTCGACCGGGCGACAGTTGCCGAGGCGTGGTACCGCGACGAGTACCTGCCGGTCGTGGCGGTCCTACGCGAGAGTGGCCTGCTCGAGCCGGACGAGCCCGAGACCGAGGGGTACATGCGCTTGGCCAACGAGCGCTGGCGACTCCTCCAGACGTGGAGCTGGGACGACTCGGTGATCGAGCGCCTGCGGAGTGTCCGCGGGAGACGATCGGACGGTCCGGAACTGCGCCGGCGGGAGAGGTAGCTTAAGGGCCGGCCTCCAGGGGCAAAGGAAGGCAGACATGCGGCGAGCGTCTCTGGTGATCCTCGCACTTGCGATCGCCGTCCTCCTCCCCGGCTGTGGCGGCGGCGGCGACAGCGGCACACCCTTGGTCAAGTGGTACGTCTTCCGGGAGCCCTCCGGCGCCTTCGAGGCGGCGGCGAGGGCGTGCAGCGAGGCGGCCGTCGGCCGCTACCGGATCGAGATCGCCGAGCTCCCGGCCCAGGCCGACGCCCAGCGGGAGCAGCTCGTGCGCCGCCTGGCAGCCAGAGACAGCGACATCGACATCGTCTACATGGATGTCATCTGGACGGCGGAGTTCGCGGAGGCGGGCTGGATCCTCCCCTGGGAGGGGACGGCCGCCGGTGAGCTCTCGACCGGGGTGCTCGAGGGTCCCCTCGCCACAGCGACGTACAAGGACAGGCTGTGGGCCGCTCCTCTCACGAGCAACACACAGCTCCTCTGGTACCGCAAGAGCCTGGTCCCCGAGGGCCAGGTGCCGGCGACCTGGGACGCACTCATCGACTTCGCCGAGCGACTCGCCCCGGGCCAGAACCTCGTTCAGGAGCAAGGTGCCCGCTACGAAGGCCTGACCGTCTGGTTCAACTCGGTGCTGGCCTCGGCCGGCGGCGCAGTGGTCGAAGGAGCGGGGCAGGACCCCGAGGTCGTGATCGGCGGCCAGCCCACCGTGCGGGCCCTCGAGGTCCTCCGCCGCTTCGCCCGCTCAGCCGTCGCCGATCCCGCCCTGGCCACGAACACCGAGGACCCGGCCAGGCTCCGCTTCCAGGAGGGGTCGTCCGCCTTCATGCTCAACTGGCCCTTCGTCTACCCGAGCGCTCGTGAGGACGCTCCCGCCATCTTCCAGGACATGGGCTGGGCCCGCTATCCCGGGGTGACGCCGGACCAGCCCAGCCGCCCGCCGCTTGGGGGGGCGAACCTCGCCGTCGGCGCGTTCAGCCAGCACCCGGAGCTGACTCGGGAGGCGATCCGGTGCCTTGTCTCCGCCGAGCATCAGGCCACCTATGCGGTGGAAGGCGGGCTTCCGCCGACGCTGGCCCGTGTCTACGACGATCCTGCCGTCCGGGCCGAGTACCCCTTCGCCGACCTGTTGCGGGACTCGATCAGCGACGCCGCCCCCCGGCCGGTCAGCCCGGCGTACAACGACATCTCCCGCGCCATCTACACCACGATCCACCCGCTCCGGACGATCGACCCGCGGAAGGACGCCGAAGCGCTCGAGGACAAGGTGTCCAAGGCGGTGCGCTCTGAGGGGCTGCTGTGACCACGCAGGCTCCGGGAGCGGCCGCCGGCCCCGAGGCCCTCGCCCCTGACGCACCGCCCGTGGTCGTCGCCGGTCGTCCCCGCCTGACCGGGCGGGCGCGGGCCGAGCGCAACCTGGCGTGGAAGCTCTGCGCGCCCGCGGTGGTGGTGATGCTGCTGGTCACCGCCTACCCGATCGCCTACGCCATCTGGCTTTCGCTCTTCAAGTACGACCTCCGCTTCCCCGCAAACCGGTCCTTCGTGGGTCTCCGCAACTACACCGACGTCCTGACCTCGTCACTGTGGTGGCAGGACCTGTTCACGACCCTGCTCATCACCGCCTTCTCGGTCGCGATCGAGCTGGTCCTCGGCATGCTGCTGGCGCTGGTCATGCACCGGGCGATCTTCGGGCGTCGCACGGTCCGGGCGTCGATCCTCATCCCGTACGGGATCGTCACCGTCGTCGGCGCTCTCGCCTGGCGGTTCGCCTTCGACCCGGCCACCGGCTTCGTCAACGAGCTGCTGAACAGCGAGGAGGCGTGGCTCTCCGATCGCGTCCCGTCGATGATCGTCATCGTGCTCACCGAGGTCTGGAAGACCACCCCGTTCATGGCTCTCCTGCTCCTCGCCGGACTCACCCTCGTGCCCGACCAGCTCCACCAAGCGGCCCGGGTGGACGGCGCCACGACCGTCCAGCGGTTCACCAAGATCACGCTCCCGCTCATCAAGCCCGCCATCCTGGTGGCGCTGCTGTTCCGGACGCTCGACGCCTTCCGGATCTTCGACTCGGTCTTCATCCTGACCCGGGGGGCCAACAACACCGAGACCTTGTCGATCCTCGGGTACAACCAACTCGTCAACCGACTCCACCTGGGCATCGGGTCAGCCGTGTCGGTGCTGATCTTCGTCTGCGTGCTGGTCATCGCCTTCCTCTTCGTCAAGGGGTTCGGCGCCAACCTGTCGCAGCAGCGGGGCGGGCGATGAACGGGACGAACCGCACCAAGGAGCTCCTGTGGGCGCTCGGCGCGGTGGTGGTCGTGCTCTATGCGCTGGTCCCCGTGCTGTGGATCGTGTCCCTGTCGCTCAAGAAGCCCGCCGACCTGACCGACGGCAACTTCTTCCCCCGGTCGATCTCGTTCGATAACTACCGCGGCATCTTCGAGGCTTCGTTCTTCACGTCGTCGCTGCGGAACTCGATCGGGATCGCCCTGATCGCCACCGTCCTGGCGGTGCTGCTGGCCATGTTCGCCGCCTACGCCATCGTCCGGCTGGAGTTCCCGGGCAAGGCTCTCCTGCTCTCGGGCGCCCTGGCCATCGCCATGTTCCCGCCCATCTCGGTGATCGGCCCGCTGTTCAACATGTGGCGGGGGTTGAAGCTCTACGACACGTGGCCGGGCCTGATCATCCCCTACATGACATTCACGCTCCCGTTGGCCATCTGGACGTTGTCGGCGTTCTTCCGGGAGATCCCGTGGGATCTCGACAAGGCGGCCCGGGTCGACGGGGCCACACCGTTCCAGGCCTTCCGCAAGGTGATCGCCCCGCTGGCGGCACCCGGCGTCTTCACCTCGGCAATCCTCGTGTTCATCTTCGCTTGGAACGACTTCCTGTTCGCCATCACCCTCACGTCGACCGACCGGGCCCGTACCGTCCCCGCCGCCCTGGCCTTCTTCAGCGGCAGCTCCCAGTTCCAGGAGCCGACGGGATCGATTGCGGCTGCGGCCGTCGTCGTGACGATTCCCATCATCATCATGGTGCTGGTCTTCCAGCGCCGCATCGTCGCAGGGCTCACGTCTGGCGCGGTGAAGGGTTGACGGAAAGAGAGGGGCGACGTGGCACCCATTGTCGTCGAGAAGGTCACGAAGCGGTTCCCGGACGGGACCGAGGCGGTCAAGGAGGCTGACTTCACCATCGAGGACGGCGAGTTCTTCATCCTCGTAGGCCCTTCGGGGTGCGGGAAGTCGACGCTGCTGAACATGATCGTCGGGCTCGAGGACATCTCCGACGGCACGCTGCGCATCGGCGACCGGGTCGTCAACGACCTGGACACCAAGGACCGCAACCTGGCCATGGTGTTCCAGAACTACGCCCTGTACCCCCACATGACGGTGCGCGAGAACATGGCGTTCCCGCTGCGGCTGCGCAAGGTTCCCCAGGAGGAGGTCGATCGGCGGGTCAACGAGGCGGCCCGGATCCTCGAGCTCACCGAGCTGCTCGACCGCAAGCCGGCGGCGATGTCGGGTGGTCAGCGCCAGCGTGTCGCCATGGGGCGGGCGATCGTGCGCGAGCCGGACGCCTTCCTGTTCGACGAGCCGCTATCGAACCTGGACGCCAAGCTGCGGGTCCAGATGCGGACCGAGATCTCACGGCTGCAGAACCGGTTCGGCACCACCACGATCTACGTCACCCACGACCAGGTCGAGGCGATGACGCTGGCGGACCGGGTGGCGGTGATGCGTAAGGGCGTCGTCCAGCAGGTTGCATCGCCCCGGGAGCTCTACAACAACCCGGTCAACCTGTTCGTGGCCGGCTTCATCGGCTCACCGGCCATGAACTTCCTACCGGGAACACTGGAGGACGCCACCCTCCGTCTCCCGCTCGCCGACGTATCGCTTCCGGCCGAGGTGACGAAGCGTTTGGGGGACAGGAGATCCGGCCCGGTGATCGCCGGGATCCGCCCCGAGCACTTCGAGGACGCCTCACTGGTGAGCGATGACGAGCGAGCCGCCGGCCCCACGTTCCGCGCGCTCATCGACGTGATCGAGTGGATGGGCTCCGAGCTTTACGTCTACTTCCCCTCTCCGGTCGGAGGCGCGGGCGACGCCGTGGGCGAGATCAGCGCCGAGCTCGGTGCGGCTGAGCTCCCCCAGTCGGGCGGTACGGTGACCGCCCGGCTCGACGCCGCCAGCCGGGTGCGCGAGGGCAGCGAGGCCGAGCTGTGGCTTGACGCGCGCCGCATCCTGCTGTTCGACGCCGCGTCGGGCGCGCACCTCACCTACGTCGAGAACGGGTCCGCCTGACGGAAGCGGCTCGAGCGCGCCGCCCGGTCGGGCCAACTGGCCATTTCATGACGAAGCCGATTCGCTCGGTGTCCAGCCCTAGGTCGACGACCTCTGCCGGCTGCACCCGGCCGACAGCGCGCGCCCGGGGTCCTAATGAGCCGGAGTGGCCGCTCCGAACCAGGTCTCGAGTGCCCGAGGCAGCTCGGAATCCGTCAGCTCACCCACCCACGCGACATGTCCGTCGGGTCGGATCAACACGGCCGGGGGTGCTGCGACCTCGCCAAGCACCGGCAGCTCCCACACCCCATCGTGCTTGGTGTCGACCAGTCGGACCCGATCCGCCCAAGGAGAAATGTCGAAACCACCGGGTTCACCGAGGTTGAGCAGCACGGGCCGGGCATCGTGCAACAGGGTGAACACGCGCGTAGGACCCTTCGCGGTGTGCACGTCGAGGTCGGGCATGCGCCGCCCGAGCAGGGGGTGTGCCTCTCCGAGGTCGTAGCGGATGTCGAGACCGCAGAGCATCGCAGCGATGCGCCGGCGAGGCTCGTCCATGCTCAGTAGTTCGGTCATGATGTCGCGGAGGGCCTGGTGGCGGTCGTCGGGGCCACTGAGCGCAACTTGCGCCATGGTGTTGTGCAACACCCGGGCACCGACCGGATGCCGTTCGGCGTGGTAGGTGTCCAGGAGACTTTCGGGTGAGGTCTTCTTGACCACCTGGGCCAGCTTCCATCCCAGGTTCACGGCATCCTGTACGCCGGTCTGGAGGCCCTGGCCGCCGTGCGGGGGATGCACGTGTGCGGCGTCGCCGGCCAGCAGTACGCGGCCGCGGCGGTAGGAGGCGGCCTGTCGCGTCATGTCGGTGAACCTGGAGATCCAGCTGGCGCGGCGAAGCCCGAAGTCAGTCCCGTACACGGCGACGAGTGCCTCACGAAGCTCGTCCATGCTGGGGTCGCCGGTGTGTCGGACGTCTCGCTCTGTGAGGACGATCCCAATCGGCTCGCCCGTTTCCCTCCGACCGATGGCATGGGTACCGGCGCTGTCGCGACGGAACCCCCACTCCGGCTCCTCCTCCGTCTCGACCTGGGCGATCATCCAGCTGGTCGACGCATGCAACCCGGGGAAGTCGATGCCGGCTGCCTTGCGGATCCGGCTCCGTCCTCCGTCGCAGCCGACGAGGTACTCCGTCCGGAGTGACGTGCCGCCGTACAGCTCGACATCGACGCCGGTGTCGTCCTGAGCGGAGCCCACCACCTCGCAGCCACGAAGGATCGGAACCCCGAGCTCATCGACCCAGCCGGCAAGGATGCGCTCGAAGTGGCTCTGCCAGAGCGCAAGCACGTAGTTGTGGCGAGTGGGGAAGTCGTTGATGTCCAAAGGGATCAGGGCGAAACCATGAGTCTTGTGGACCTGCCCCGCCGAGACGAATCGTTCCGCGATGCCGCGCTGATCGAGCACCTCCATGGTGCGGGGGAGGAGACCTCCGGAGCGCGATCCGTCGAGATCCTGACTGGTGCGCCGCTCGACGATGACGACGTCGATCCCCGCCAACGCCAACTCGCCCGCCAACATCATCCCGGTCGGGCCGCCGCCTGCGACCACCACCGCATGCTCGGTCACTGCCGCCCCCCGGTGAACGCTGCTCCGGACAGGGACAGCCACCTCGCGCAGGCCAGAGGCGCGCCAGCGCCGGTCGCCCGCTCCCTCGCGGCTAACTCCTCGCCCCGTTCAGCGCTCCCCGTCGACCGCTCTGCCGAAGGCAACGCACCCATTTCCACAACTCCTGGCTCCAGAGGTTCTGGGCCTGATCGGCTCAGCGAACGAGTAATGGTCAGCACGTTTGGGTCGCTTGCGGCAAGCCCCCACGCTCGGGCTATTCTGTTGATGGCGGCGAAGGTCCACGCTCGACGATGCGGGCGATGAAGCGGTGTAGGCGCTGCCCAGCTTCGGAAACGCAGCACCGGCGATCACCCCTGGCCGGCACAGCGTCACTGCTCGGCGACGTTCCGTATCCCTTCCCGTGCCGATGACCGTGCTCCCGACCGGGCAGTCGATGCGCGGGCTGGGCCTGACCCGGTCTGACGGACATCCACCATCAGGCGCGCAGCGCCGGAGAGGATGCCCATCATGGAGACCGTGGGAAAGAAGAAGCCCCGGCGCCGTCGTTCGTTCACCCCGGAGTTCAAGGCTGAGATCGTCGACGCGTGCAACCGCGGCGATCGCTCGATCGGGCAGGTCGCCCGGGACTTCGACCTGACCGAGACGGCGGTGCGGGAGTGGGTGAAGCAAGCCGACATCGACGCCGGCCGTCGGGACGGCCTGACCACCGCCGAGCGTGAGGAGCTCTCCCAGCTGCGCCGGGAGAACCGGCGCCTGCGCGAGGACGTGGAGATCCTCCGTCGGGCAACAGCTTTTTTCGCCAAGGAGACCCGGTGAACGTGTGGCCGTTCATCGAGGCGGAGAAGGCTGAGCAGCGCAGCGTCAACCGCGCCTGTGAGCTGCTCGAGGTCTCCCGCACCGCCTTCTACGACTGGTCGGCCCCCCCCTCGCCCCGGGAGCTCGGCGACATCGAGCTCACCGCCAGGATCAAGGTGATCCACGCGGAGTCCAAGGGCACCTACGGAGCGCCGCGCATCCATGCCCAGCTACGCCGGGACGGCGTCCACTGCGGCAAGAAGCGGGTGGCCCGGCTCATGGTGCGAGCCGGCCTGGCCGGGCGCTGTCCCCGGCGCTGGCGCAAGACGACGATCGCCGATCCCGATGTCGAGGCCCGGGCCGTCGATCTCATCCGGCGGATGTTCGGACCCGACACCGCCCTCGACACCCGTTGGTGCGGCGACGTGACCTACATCCGCACCTGGGAGGGCTGGGCCTACCTGGCCACCGTCATCGACCTGGCCTCCCGCCGGGTCGTGGGCTGGGCCCTGGCCGATCACATGCGCACCGACCTCGTCGCCGATGCCCTGCGCATGGCGTGTGCCCAGCGTCGTCCGCCGGCGGGCGTGATCTTCCACTCCGACAGGGGCTGTCAGTACACCAGCCACGACTACGCTGCCCTGGCCGCCGAGCTCGGGGTCACGTTGTCGGTGGGCCGCAAAGGTGAGTGCTGGGACAACGCGGTCTCCGAAAGCTGGTTCGCCACCTTCAAGAACGAGCTCATCAACACCCGCCCGTGGCCGACCCTGGCCGGCCTGAGAACGGCGGTGTTCGAGTTCATCGAGGGCTGGTACAACACCCGCCGGCTTCACAGCAGCCTCGGCTACCGCAGCCCGGCCGAGTACGAAGCCACCATCCGCCAGGAGACCGCCGCCCGAGCGGCATGATCAACACACCAACCGTGTCCGGCAAACCGGGTTAGGTCCAGGCCCAGCCGACTGCCCCGAGGCGAGCGCGCCTCGCCAAAGCCGCACTCGGGCGATACCGAACGCCGACCCCGGCGCGAGCTCCGAGGACCCGACTGGCGCCAGATCGGCAGATATCTGGTGCGGTGGTGCGCGTTCTCGCGGTCGGGCGCTTGCTGGCGCGACCGTGCCGCGGTGGTGAGTTGGTCTCGGCCCTTACGGCAAATCGGGGAGAGCCTGCACCTTCCTGTGGCGCGTCGCTGGCGTGGTGACACCGGTTGAGCGGGGAGTCCAGAATAGGGTCGTGAGTGGGTATTCGAAAGGCCGAGCGCACGAGCGGATCCGCGTGGCTTCGCGCGCCGGCCTCGACGTCGCCAGCTTCCTCGACGAGGCGAGTGCCGCGTTGGCGTCGGCTGTGCCCAATGAGAACCACCTGAACGGACCGTACTGGTACACGCTCGATCCGGAGTCTCGACTGATCACGAGCGACTACGGCGGTGACGGTTGCGAACTCGACACCAGCGAGGTCATGCGTTGGGAGTATCTCGACGACGATGTCAACAAGTACGCCGAAGTACTCCGCCACCCCTGCGGGGTCCAGACCTTGCACGAGGTGACGAGAGGCAAGCCAGAGCGGAGCCGCATCTACCGCGAGTACATGGCCGTGGAGGGCATTGCTCAGGAGATGCTGGTCGCGCTCGGTACTAGCGCAGGTGAGTTCTGGGGAACGGTTCGACTCAACCGCCTCCCCGGACAGCCGGAGTTCGACCCAGAAGAGCGGGCGTTCATGGCGGCCGTCGCACCTGACCTTGCCGAAGGCATCAGGCGGGGGCTTGTGGTCGGTGAAGCGAGGGACCCAGATCGCCCAGATGCTCCGGGGCTGATCATCCTCGATGCTGACGGAGAGATCCTCTCGCTCAGCGACAGCGCGACTCGTTGGATCGAGCGTCTTCAAGATCGGTCGACTCGTGGATCGCTGCCTGCTTCGATCGCGTCGGCTGCCTCCGCCGCAGTGGCATGCGCTCGCGGCGAAAACCCACACGCAGAGTCGACGGTCCTCGTCCGGTCGGTCGACCGATGTTGGGTCTCTGTCCACGGCACGGTGATCGGGGTGGGACGCACACCGAAGCCCGCGGTGATCGTCGAGCCCGCCCACCCCGACCGCATCACCCCCTTGTTGATGGCGATCCACGGGCTCACGCCGAGAGAGCAGGAGGTCACGCGCCTCGTGCTCCAGGGCCGGTCCACCAGTCAGCTCGCGAACCGCCTGGGGATCTCTCCCCTCACGGTCCAGCAGCACCTCAAGAGCATCTTCGAGAAGGTGGGCGTGCGGAGTCGGCGGGAGCTCGTCGGGGCGCTGTTCTTCGAGAACTTCGAGCCCCGGGTCCGGGACAACGGTCAGCGCGTCAGCGCGGAGAAGCCGATCCGCGGCGGCCCGCTGCGACGCGTGCACTGAGGCCGATTTGCCTACCAGAAGTGTGGTATCGACGTCGGCGGACGGTCCGGGCACGCTCGTCTTGTCCCGCGAAGCCGCGTGTTGGAGAGAGCGCCATGTCCGCTGACCAAGTCGTGCGTCAGTACGTCGAAGCCATCAACCAGAAGGATCCCATCCGGTTCGCCGCGCTCTTTGCGGTGGACGCGGTGCTGCACGACCCGTTCTTCCCCGAGCCGACGACGGGTCGGGATGCGCTCCAATCGATGATCGAAGGGATCTTGCGGGCGTTCCCGGACATGGCGTGGAAGCAGCTCGGCGACCCGATCGACGCCGGTGGCCGCGCCGCCTTCGTCGTCTCGGTCGAAGGGACCAATGACGGTCCGCTGGCGATGCCGGCCGGCGAGGTGCCACCGACCGGGAAGGCAATGGCATACGAAGCCGCCGTGCTGTGGACCATCGACTCGGATGGACTGATCGCCGAAGAGCGCTCCTACTTCGACGCGACAGGTGTCGCAGCCCAACTCGGCCTGACCGGCTGACCGCCCGCCGACGACCAATGCCGTCGGAGCGTCCTTCGCCATCCCCTACGGTTCCAAGGCGCGCCCGACCAACGGCAGATACCGAGCGGGTTCTTCTCGGGGCAGACCAGCCGCTGGTCGTGATCGAGCGCATCGGCCGTGTGCGATCCCTTGTGGGGATCGACGTCTGCCGGCAATCCTCCATCAGGGCAGTCTGTGCAATGCCGTCATCGACCGCCGCGTCGGACGACGTTCGGCCGCGCCCGTGAGCCGTCAGCTCAACGGCCTGGCGAGACTCGCGCGGCCATGATCGTCGGCAGCCAGTGCCCTCCGATGATCCTTGGACCAGGGTGGTCCGAGCGTTGTCCGCGGACTGTGAAGGACCTCATTCGCTCGCTCCCCAGCATGCCGATCGCTGCTTCTTCGACGTCCTTCGCGTAGAGGTGGACTTCCCACCCACGGGCGCGTCCGAGCTGGGCCAGCACCTGGCGGTACATGATGGGGTCGGCACGGCTCTCGTATGGCACGCGACGTTGAACGGCGATGTCCTGAGGGAAGTCGGCTGGCCACGCTCGGAGCGACATCGAGACGATCGGATCCGGCAACGCGGCCGCGAGTTCGTCCAGTGCAGCCGACGCTGCCCGGACCACCGACGCTCGCACCTCCGCCGCGAGCGCGGCGAGAGCATTGTCGTCGAGAGGCCTCGCCGGCCGGTGGAGGAGATGTGGACCCCCCACGTTATGGATCGGTGCCACGGGTAGACCGGGTTCGATCAGCTCCATTCTCCGACGGTCCACGACCTTGTGGTCGGCCGAGGCCGTGACGGCCACGGCCCAACCAAGGTGATCGGCGATGCCGAGGCGCACGCGACAGATTGTGCCTCGCCCCAGTACCGATCCCCAGGTCGCCGACCGCCGGATCGGGTTGACGTACCGCTCTGTTGTTCTGCGTCCCCGCAACTCGATCAGGCAGGCGCGCGAGCGGCAGTAGGGGTGGAGAAGCCACTTGGACTGCCGGTCGGACGGGGCATCCCGAGGGTAGAGGTGCCTGTAAGCCGACCCGCCCTGGTACGGCATGCGGGGCATTCCGGCTGCTCGTGCCCGATGGAACGGCGCAGGTTTCCCGTCGATTACGGACGGGCCAATGACCACACGGGATTGATCTCGTGTTCGCCCGCGGCGAGGTTCACCTCGGCGAGCGCTGGCTCCATCACGTCATTCCACCAGGCACGGAAGGCGTTCTCCGACCTCCACACGTCGACGATCAGGAAGCCCTGGCCGGACGGGCAGGCCAGATGGACCATCAGACCGTCCGGCGGCCCACCCCGCCGGGCGATGGCCCTCTCGACCGACTGGTCAAGTCGGTCGTGAGCCTCCTGATCACCCGACTCAATGGCAGTCCGCACGACGATCGCCATCGCCGCAACATAGCTCTCCGGGGGACCCGGCTACTCGCCATCTTCACCCCAGGCGCCTGGCGCGCACTCTCCCCAGAACGCGGCTACGTGAGACACTTACCGCGTCCACAACGTGAGTCGCATGGCTGCCGCAGCCGTTCTGTACGCTCCGCCGGGATCCCACAGGGAGCGCATCGCGGGCAACGAGGTTGTGAGTGAGCGGTTGAGGGTCCGCCACTTGCGGGTGGCCACCGACAACTCTCCGGGCGGGTGCCCGGACCAGGTCTGACCCTATTCACGGCTGACGCCCCTCGGGGCTGTCCTTCGAATGAGGAGCTTTGGCGAGG